>DASTYM010000051.1:0-5318 GCA_035764995.1 Cyclobacteriaceae bacterium
GTCAGAATTCTCTAAAAATAGGGTTATCTTTACGCCCTAATAAGGTGTTTTGAATCCCGCGCAAGACATAGCATTGTATCATCCCATGTTGCATTCGGTTGCGTACAACATCTTGCGTTGTAAACAGGACGCAGAGGATATCGTTCAGGATACCTTTTTAAAGTGGCTGAGCATCGATCGTACGAAAATTCAAAACACCAAAGCATACCTGATAGCAGCTGTTACCAATAATTGCTTAAATCACCTGAATACCCTGCGGAAAAAGAAGGAAGAATACTGGGACTCCAGCAAGCTTTCTCAGCTTATTGTAAAGTTCAAGGAGTCAGATTTAGCTCACATGGACCTGGAATCAGAGCTAACAGCAGCTTTTAAGGTTCTACACACTAAACTTGAGCCATTAGAGCGGGCAGCTTATGTACTGAAGGAAGTGTTTGATTTTGATTATGAGGCTCTCCAGCAGGTACTTAATAAGAAGGCAGACCATTGCCGCCAGCTTTTCTGTCGCGCAAAAAAGAAGCTTAGTGAAGAGACTCCTAAGCTGCATTTTGACCTCCCCAATAAGACACAACTACTGGAAAGCTTTAAAAAGGCTTGTGAGGGCCCCGCAGTCCACTTTATTCAAGACCTGAAAAAGGACATTGCGGCCAAACTTAGCAGCAAGGCATAATTTTCTTTTAAAATCTGTCACAAATTCCCGGTATCCTTGTCTTACAGGAGATGGCCATTAATTGGCTATTTTTTAAAACCTAAATCTATATTTTACATGCTTATTATTTTTGGCTTTTTTGTTGCCCACTGGTACCTGTCCCTCTTCTTTCAGACATTTTTCCTGCATCGTTATGCCTCTCATAAGGCCTTTACGATGAGCCCGTTTACAGAGAAGGTTTTCTTTGTGCTAACGTGGATTTTTCAAGGTTCGAACTATTTAAGTCCCTATGGATACGGTGTTATGCACCGCATGCACCATGCTTTTGCTGATACCGAAAATGACCCGCATTCGCCCAAATACGATGAAACGATTTGGAATATGATGTGGAAGACCAAAACCATCTATTCTGCCATTGCCAACGGCACCATGATTGTAGATAAAAGATTTACAGAAGGAGTGCCTAAATGGGAGGCTTTTGATAAGATTGCCCGTTCGTGGCCATCACGCCTTTTCTGGGGTGCCTTATATGTAGCTGTTTATTGGCAATTTGCTACAGCCTGGTGGATGTGGCTTTTATTGCCATTGCAGTTCCTGATGAGCCCAATTCACGGTGCTATCATTAACTGGTTTGCCCATAAATACGGGTACCGCAATTTCCCGGTGGGCGATACTTCGCGTAATTTCCTTCCTGTTGACTTCCTTATGATGGGGGAGAGTTATCACAACAATCACCATAAATTCGGCTCCAGGGCTAATTTTGGGGGTATTCGCTGGCATGAAATCGACCCAACCTTCCAGGTAATCCGTTTGCTAGACAAAATGGGCATAATCAGGCTAATTGAGCGGAAACACATCCGAATAGAACGGGTAAAAAAGGCAGCTTAAATAGCTGAATTGCAAGGTTATGCAGAATTAATTATTCTGTATATCTTTGTTGATTATTTATTAACAATTATCACAATTATTACAAATCACAATGGAAGGAACAGTAAAATTCTTTAACGAAGCCAAAGGTTTCGGTTTCGTAAAAGAGCAAGGAACAGAGAAAGAGTATTTCGTACACGTTTCCGGTCTTGTTGACAAGATTCGCGAGAATGACAAAATCACTTTCGAATTGAAAGAAGGTAAAAAAGGTTTAAACGCTGTTAACGTTCGCGTTGCAGGATAATACTTTTTGAGTGCATTGGTAAGCCCTGACGGTACCGTCAGGGCTTTTTGCTTACTACCTAATCCTAACTCCCTTGTCATTTCAACAATTTAATTTTGATCAACGCCTGTTAGACGGTCTGTCGTCTATGGGTTATTCTAAACCTACACCCATTCAGGAGCAGGCAATTCCCATCATTCTTGGCAGAAAGGATTTGATTGCTTGCGCACAAACAGGCACAGGAAAAACTGCAGCGTATATTCTTCCGATTTTAAATAACATCATTCATGCAGAGACAAGACACCTGAACACATTGGTGATTGCTCCAACGCGTGAACTTGCACAGCAGATCGATCAGCAGATTGAAGGCTTTGCCTACTTTCTTGGTGTGAGTTCAATTCCTGTATATGGCGGTGGAGATGGTGCCACCTGGGATATTCAAAAACGTGCTTTACAAGAAGGCGCTGATATTGTTATCGCAACTCCGGGCCGATTAATTTCCCTGTTGGCAACAGGCATGATTAAACTCGATCACCTCGAGCATCTTGTGTTAGATGAAGCCGATCGTATGCTCGACATGGGCTTTTATGATGATATCGTTCGAATCATTAAGCAACTTCCTGCGAACCGACAAACACTTCTCTTCTCAGCAACTATGCCGCCACGAATCAGAGCCTTGGCTGACAAAATTCTGAAGAATCCTCAAACAGTAAACATTGCAATATCAAAACCTGCAGAAGGAATTCTTCAACAAGCATTTGTTGTTCACGAGCCACAAAAGATCGACCTGCTTAAACACATTATTAAATCGGATGGCCACTCAAGTGTATTGATTTTTGCTTCCACTAAGGAAAATGTTAAGAAGCTAGACTATACACTGCATAAAATTGGTGTGAAGGCAAAAGCTATTCACTCAGATCTTGAACAAAATGAGCGTGAAAACATTTTGCGTGAATTCAAGAATAAACAACTCTCAATCCTGATCGGGACAGATGTTCTTTCGAGAGGAATTGACGTTGAAGGAATTAGTCTTGTTGTGAATTTTGATGTGCCCCCAGACCCTGAAGATTACATTCACCGCATTGGCAGAACTGCCCGTGCTGAAACTACGGGAACTGCCATTACATTTATCAACGAAAAAGACCAGCGCAGATTTTTTAGTATTGAAAGTCTGATTGGGAGAGAAATACCGAAGATGAAACTTCCTGCGGAGTTGGGAGAGGGACCAACATATCAACCACAGGTTAAACAAAAGAAAGAATTCAAAAAGCGCCCGTTTAAGAATAGAAGGGGAGAGCGCAGAAGGTAGCGCAGAAGGTAGCGCAGAAGATAGTTAAGCGCTGTGCTTATAGCGTGTTTCTTCCAGATTCATGGCGCGAATCATGTCTTTCTCCTGAGCGGTAAATGATTCACCTGGCTTTTCATCATAGAACTCGTTAAGTTTCTCCAAACTTGAAAAGAACCTGAGGCGGTGTTTGAATATGGTCTTACTGCCAATAGCTTCCTTAAACGCCCGGATCGTTGTATTCTCATCAACCCAGTAAAGGCCAATATTTTCTTCGCCTTCAATGGTTCCAGGCATAAATGTAAGGTCGGAATGTTGCATTTGACGCAGAATATCCGGACCGCATCCTGAATTGCCGTGTATGTATATCTGTATCCAGCCCATATAATTCATTGCTTCTTCTGCCGGTAAGCTCCGGTTTATTCTGTCTGGGTAGCGTGAGGCAGAATAACGTTGCACAAATCGAGTGTTTAAAAAATGATGATGATTTATTGCATGCATCACATTAAAAATTGCTACCGCTATTAATACGAGTCATGCAGCAATAAGTTTCACCTCAATTGATATTCCGTATTATCAAATAGTTGCTGACAAGTAATAAAAGTTTAAATTTATAAAACACTAAACCTGTGAGATGAGAAATATTTCGCTTGATCACATGCTGGGCATCGATTATCCGATCATCATCGCTCCGATGTTTCTGATCTCCAATACGAAAATGATTAAGGCCGCGCTTCAATGTGGTGTAACTGCCGCATTCCCTGCACTTAATTACCGAACAGATCAGGAATTACGCAATGCTATTCAGGATATTAAAGCATCCTCGACAAAACCATTTGGAGTCAATCTGATCGTTAACAAATCAAATCCGAAGTATAAAGGACAACTTGCAACTCTTCTTGAATTGAAAGTTGATTTCATCATCACTTCTCTTGGTAATCCGAAGGAAGTAATTGAGAAATGTAAACCACTTGGTGTAAAAGTTTTCTGTGATGTAGTCGATTTAACGTATGCAAAAAAGGTTGAAGCTTTAGGTGCCGATGCTCTGATTGCAGTGAATAATCGGGCCGGAGGTCACGCAGGAAGTATTTCTCCGAAAGACCTGATTACAATGCTAAAGGAGAATTGCAATATCCCGGTAATCTCTGCTGGTGGTATTGCTACCGGACAGGATTTAAAACAAGCGATGGATTGGGGCGCTGCCGGTGCCTCTGTAGGAACCATCTTTATTGCCTGTGATGAAGCTGATATTTCAGCCGAGTACAAACAGGCGATGGTTGATTATGGCGAGAAGGATATCGTTATGACAACCAAACTTTCAGGCTCGGCTCTTACAGTGATTAATACACCGTATGTTCAGCAATTAGGAACGAAAGCCAATTGGTTGGAATGGATACTTAACCATAACAAGACGTTGAAGAAATACGCCAAGATGTTAATCGCTTTGCGCGGAATGAAGGCTGTTGAGAAAGCTGCCTTTGGAGCCACCTACAAAACTGTGTGGTGTGCAGGCCCTGCGATTGAACACGTGAAAAGCATCAGACCGATTGCCGCAATTATTAATGACCTGACGAAAGAATACGACCTGGCAAAGAATTCAATAACAGAAAGAAAACAAGCATGAACGAACAAGCTCACTGGAATGCCATTGCTCCAACCTACAATGATGAAATCTTCGATGTGTTCAATAGCGATAAAAATAAAAGACTTCCATTTTACTTTAAGAAACATGCCAATAAATCGCACCATGCTATCGATTTTGGATGTGGCAATGGAAAGTCGTTTCCCTTTTTATCACCGATCTTCAAATCAATAACCGCAGTAGATATTTCTAAAGAACTTCTGGCGCAGGCAAAGAAGAGACCGTACACCAACATTGAATTTAAATGCCAGGACCTCACGAAGAAAAACCTTAACCTTCCCTTAGCTGATTTTGTTTTCTGTTGCAACGTGGCCATGCTTCCTGAAATCAAGAAGACTTATGCTATGATTACCAATATTCAAAAGTCATTACGAGCTGGTGGGAATGCTGTACTTGTTCTTCCTTCGTTGGATTCTGTTTTATATTCATCCTGGCGGTTGATTGATTTGTATGGAAAAGAAGGAGTGACCCCTGATAAGATACCTGCCTCCGAATTTCATTACTTCAAGGCCAGTAAGGTAGATATCATACAAGGCATCATCTATATTGATGGCGTGCCTACCAAGCATTTCGGGCAGTCGGAACTGGAGGTTGT
>DASTYM010000052.1:0-3419 GCA_035764995.1 Cyclobacteriaceae bacterium
TCATATGCCTTGGCGAAGGCGTTAATCAGGTTCCGATTCTTACTGCCCGTCCATAATTTTTTATTGTTAAGATTGGTGAGAGCAGCCTCCAGTAGTTTTTCTCCCTTCAGCATCTTGAGTGTGTTTGTATAGAACTGTTGGAAGTCGTAGTCAGGATTGTTCCTGGCCAAAGCATAGAGAGATGCCGTGATTGTACCGCCTGATGCCGAGGAAATATAACAAACACGGTTACTAAGTTTTTCGCCCATGAATTGCACAGAATCCAGGAATGCCAATGTCCCCAATGCGAAGGATGCAGCCCTGAATCCCCCACCTGACATACACAGCGCAATTTGCCCCAATGGATTACTCAGCTGAATGGGTTGAGGTTCTGCATGTCGTTTTTTATCAATCGTGGTTGGCACTGAACGTGCGTCATCCTGAGAAACCGTCTGAAATTCCGTGAGTGCTACTTTCATAACAATGGATTAACATTTATTTCTGAAGACTGTACCTGAGATTCTACCTGAGTGTGTAGAACGAAATATTGATGCTGAACATCCGCTTGGATGAGGATTAGAGAGCTTTGGCGAAGCACTGAGTTTGGGGTTGAACTCATAGATTAAAGCTTAATCCATACTACAGCAAATGGGTAAAGGGATGTTGCTTACATGGGAGTAACTCCCATTGTTTGCTTCATCGGTGGGCTCATCCTTAGTGAATAAATAATAGAAAGGTCACCCAATCGATGAAAGGAAAAACCATGGCTTAAATGGGCGGGCCGAAAAAAGTGCCTTTATAGCAAAAAGGATAACATTCTTTATTTTCTAAGTTCAGTTTTGCTTCAAAAATATCTCAATATGAATCAAATCTACCAGAGAAGAATTGCTCAAATCAGGTTATTGCTGTTCCAAACCTGACATCCATGACCTACTTCAGTCAGCATACCCAACGTAATCGATGACTTTTTTCAAAATACTCAAGGATAACTCGGTTAGCTCGAGACTCATTTTGGCATTTTCAATGTTGACAGCCGTAATTATTGCATTGGAAGTGTTTGCCTACATCCACATCAGTCAAATGCTGGCCATGAACTCTCTCCAGGATAGCTTTTCACAATTGAAAGAGGATCAGTTGCATGTAAAAAGCGCTGCCAATGAATTTATTCTTCGCGATAAAACCCACGATCAGTTTTTTGAGTCGGGCAAGAGTAACTTTCTGGACGAATATTCCCACCACCTACTTCAACTCCAACAAAACATTAATGGGATTCGGAATACAGGTTTGGAGCTTGGTGTTATCGATGAAGCTGAGTTGACTGTACTTGCTGCTACCCTATCGGAACATAGAAAAGTATTTCTACAAATGGTTTCCCAGATACGATTAAGAGGGCACAACCGCTATGGGCTAATAGGTGATTTTGATAAATCGATTGAAAGTCTATTGTGTTATGACTTTGGAACCGACCGACTTGCCGTACTCAATCTCCAGTTATTTGTCAAAAATTATTTGCTCACCGGTGACGAGAATCTTATTAAAAATATTTCAAACGAGATTTACCAATTCACCATGATTCTGGAAAAACACGTAAAAGACAAGGATGTAGAAAAAGTCTCGCACATACTGATCAATTACGAAAACGTTTTTAAACGATTAACTGAGGTGGACAAGGAGTTAGGGATATATACCGGAGAAGGCCTCCAGAAGCGATTGTTTTCTGCCATCGATAGTTTTGATCAGGCAATACAGTTGAAAAAAACGAACGCCCGAATAAATGATGCACACCTAAGCAACCTGATTAGTCTATATGGGAGTTTCTTCCTGATGGTGGCAGTTGCCATTCTTGCCGCTGTTGTTATAAATGGCTGGCTGTACAAAACAATAGTAACCCCTATACATCAGATGAAGTCTATTATTACGCAGATGGGCCGTGGTGAAGTTCCTGAATCAATTTTGGCCTTCAAGGTGAAGGACTTGAATGAAATGGCTACGGCATTAAATAATCTGGTGATGGGCACCCGTCACTACCAGGAATTTGCAAACAACATAGAATGTGGCAAACTGAATACAACCTTTACACCCTTGAGCGATCGGGATATTCTGGGCAACTCCTTACTCTCGATGCAAAAAAGTCTGAAGGCCCATATTAGCAGGCAACAAGATCAGATGCAGGAATTGCAACGATTGAACGCTGAACTTGATAATTTTACCTACCATGCATCTCACGATTTACGCGCACCACTAACTACTATACTTGGATTGGTAAATCTCGGACTTGCCGATTCAAGTTCCGTGGCAAGCAACACGTATTTCACCATGATCAAAAATCGGGTCGACCATATGGATCGTTTACTCAAGGACCTGATCTCGATATCCTACAATAACAAAATGGAAACTGTGAGTGAGGAGTTTTCTTTCACCCAGGAAGTGGCAACCCTGATTGATGCCTTGAAGGATCCGGAGGTTGGGTTTGATATTCGCCTAGATATTCAAGAGTTTTTGCCGTTTGTGAGCGATCCAGTTCGAGTTCGTACAATCCTTTTTAATCTATTATCTAACTCGTTTAAATACTTTAATCCCGAGGTACTGAAGCCATTTATTTGTTTAGAAATTATTGTTGATTCAAGACAGGTTTCAATTGCATTGAAAGACAATGGTATTGGCATTGATAGCGCTCACCAGGAAAAGGTATTCAACATGTTTTTCAGGGCGACAACGCGGTCAACGGGTACCGGGCTGGGCTTGTTTATTGTTAAGTCTATGATAGATCGACTGAACGGGAAAATCACGATCGAATCGGTGCCAAATAAAGGAACAAACTTTTTTCTTACGATACCTAACCTGTTGCACAGTACAGAAAAAGTCATTCCACGCGCTGAACCGGACTTAACCAAAAAGTATATTCATGTTGATTCTGAAAAGGTTACTGTTCTATAAAGCTTTTGCCTGTCCAGCGTTTCGTCCCCTTCCGCAACGGCATCGGTCATTGAATGAACAATTGTATCGAGCTTCTCTGCTGAAACCTGAAGGTGATCCAGAATAACCCTGTCTTCATCGTTGAATTTTATTTTTGATGTCAGATTGATCAACCCTAAAACGCTGGCAACGGGTGCTCGAAGATTATGGGCAGTGATGAAAGCATACTCTTCCAGGGCCTTGTTCTTTTTTTGCACTTGCGCGGTACGTTCTTCAACTAACTTCTCGAGGTTTTGATTAATCGCTTTAATTTCTTCAGCCTGAACCTTGATCTCCTCATTCTTGTTATATATCTCTAACGTGCGTTCTAAAACATTCGCTTCCAGTCTTCGCTTGTCATTGCGCAGGTCACGCTCTCTGAATTTGATGATGGAAAATCCCAATAACAACGTTGCTACCGCTAGACTGATCATGGTATTTCGGACAATACCAGCGTAGGCGCCTGCTATTTGTTCGCCCGTTTT
>DASTYM010000053.1:0-3389 GCA_035764995.1 Cyclobacteriaceae bacterium
ACGAAAATACCCAGTAAATGACCCTATTTGATAGGATATTTTATTTGTATACCCCACTTATTCGGCTAGCTTTTTTTGATCGCTCGCAATCTCAAGGTGATCAAGCGGACTCTTAATCTTAGTTAAGGAAAATTCCGTCACCTGGGTGTAAATTTCAGTCGTTTTGCTCGACTCATGTCCTAATAAAACCTGAATGAAGCGGGTTGAGGCACCTGACTCCAGCAAGTGTGTGGCAAATGAGTGACGTAATGAATGTAAATGCGCATCCTTTTGTATGCCAGCCTTACGTAACGCCTGAGTAAAGACTTTTTGTAAACTACTTACTGAATATTGCTCTCCTTTTTCTCCCTCAAACAACCAATGTCGCGGTTTGTATTCAGTGATATACTGCTCTAGCAGCGGATTAAGATTTTTTGCCAACAAACTTTGTCTGTCTTTCCTTCCTTTCGCCCCACGTATAAAAACAACCTGCCGGGTTGTATCAAGATCACCAACCCGCAAATTAATCAACTCGCTTCTTCGCAACCCCGCTGAATAAATAAGCATCAACATTGTGCTGTGCTTGATGTTGGTCAACGCTCCGAAAATCAGAATAATTTCATCCTGACTTAACACCAATGGAAGCTTCTTTTCTTTCATGGGGCGCTCAATGTAATAAACCTTCCGCTCCTGCCTTAAAACCTTTTCATAGTAAAATTTAATTGCATTGATGGCCTGGTTCTGAGTCGATTTACTGATTCGCTTTTTCTCAACCAGGTACAGCAGGTAATTGGTAATTTCTGGCTCCTCTAATTCATCCGGATTGTACCGGGAGTAAAACCTGAGAAATAATTTGAATTGTTCAAGGTACGTCTTGGCGGTATTGGCTGAATATCCTCTCAGCGAAAGCTTCTGTGCCATCAGGTTCATGGCAGTGGCTTGTGACTGCGATGACGATTCTTTTGGTACCCAAAGAAGAGTCGAGGCACTGCTGATTTCCGTTTTCTTTTGTAATGCAGAGTAATCAACGATTATCTTTTCCTTGTTAAAGGCCTCAATAATTGAATCGAAAACAGAAGGCTGATCATCTACCAGGTACCATCGACCATGGGTTTTCGTATATAAAACTCCAGGTAATCTGCGGATAATCGAATATGATTTTTCATCCATGCCGGGCTTAAAAGCTATGCATTTTTTTCCGCGGTGAAACAACGGTTCAAGTATGATCTTATCCATCTTCAGTGAGTGAGAATAAATTTTAGTCTTAACTGGTGATGGGGAATCACAGGGAAGGAGCTACAATTTAAATTGAATTTTCCACTCTGCAATAGACAAGCCGACTAAAAGGAATCCAATCTGAAGTATTTGAAGGGAGAAAAATAAGAATGGCGACCCCTGGATGGATCGCCATTTTTGAGACAATCAATTTATACAGACTACCAGTAGGCTGAGTAAAACGCTACCAACATCGCTACAATAATCAACGCGCCAACACCAAACCCGGTTGATACCTTAAACATGCTCGCGTCAACTTCCAGGCCCTTTGGTACAATGCCTCGCTTGTTGTCGTACGTGCTGATGAAGTACATGCCAATCACGCAGATCAGGAATACCAAAGCCATCCTGTCAAGGAAAGGAATTTCGTAGACACCACCAGAGCCAAGTACGGCCCAACCATATGGGTACAAAGATGAAAGATCAACCCATTGTGGCAGGAATTTAAAGATCACGGAGAATATGAATCCGCCTACCGTTGCAAAGAGCGCTGCGTTTGAAGTTGTTTTCTTCCAGAAGAAACCAAGAATGAACATGGCAAAAATTCCGGGCGATACAAATCCGGTGTACTCCTGTATATACTGGAATCCCTGCTTACCTTCACCCATCAGTGCATCACCAATGATCATCGATAACAAAACGGCCATCAGCATGGCAACGATCACACTCACCTTTCCCACATTCACGAGATTGCTCTCGCTGGCATTTTTGTTAAATGCTTTCTTATAAATGTCGAGTGTGAAAATGGTGGCAATACTGTTGGCTTTACCGGCCAGTGATGCAACAATGGCTGCAGTGAGTGCCGCAAACGCCAAACCTTTTAAACCAATTGGAAGCAATCCCAACAATGCCGGGTATGCTTTATTAGGATCCTGAACACCAGAAGAGGTGAGGATATCGGCAGCGCTAATGCCCGGGATGTTGTTCGCAATAATATAGTATACTGCAATACCGGGTATAACCACGATTACCGGCATCAACATCTTTAAAAATGCAGCGAATAAAAGTCCGGAGCGCGCAACGGGTAACGATGCACCTAAGGCACGCTGCGTGATGTATTGGTTACAGCCCCAGTAATTCAGGTTGGCGATCCACATACCGCCAATGAGTACGCTAAGTCCGGGGAGATCAATATAATTCGGATTGTCTTTCGTAAAGATCAAATCAAAGTGATCAGAAGCTTTGGATGTTAAAATTGAGAAACCCGCTGCAATTCCCTGGTCGCCTGAAATCATATTCATAGCGATGTACGATGCAACCATCCCGCCTAGTACCAAAAAGAAAACCTGGATCACATCGGTGTAGCCAATCACTTTCATTCCACCCAGTGTGATCACAATGGCGAAAACAGCAAGACCTAAAATACAAACCACAATGCTGAACCCCGAAATACCGCTGATAGCCAACGCTCCGAGGTAAAGAATCGACATCAGGTTAACAACGATATACAACATCAGCCAAAAAACAGCCATGATCATCGCCACACTTTCGTTGTAACGCTGACTCAAAAACTGCGGCATGGTGAAGATTTTGTTTTTCAGATACACCGGCATGAAGAAGATCGCCACAATTAACAAGGTAGCAGCTGCCATCCACTCGTAGGCAGAAATAGCAAGACCAAGCTTAAAGCCAGACCCGCTCATACCAATCATTTGCTCGGCAGAAATATTGGAAGCGATCAATGACGCACCGATTGCCCACCACGTGAGTGACCCTTCGGCCAGGAAGAAATCTTTGGAATCGGCCAGGGCTTTTTTCTTTTTGTTATACACCCAGTAACCGTAAATAGCTACGATTAAAAAGTAAAAGAGAAATACAATGTAGTCAGCAGATTGGAGACCTTTCATATGTTAATAATTGTTTTTTTTAGCGGACATATGGAATATCCATGCTTTATTATCATCGTTGCGGGTGTACGAGGTGCATGGATATTTCATTGCGGTAGTTTAGTTATGTTGAAAAATAGCTAATTATTACTGTCTTCGATCATGGTTGACCGAAAAATTTTGTAGCCACTTCTCACTGTAATTTGAATGCAGCCGCCTTCACATCGCGCGAATTGCCACCGATGTAAACCTTAAAGTCTCCGGGCTCAGACTTCCACTGTAAATTGTAATCGTAAAATCGCAGGAGCT
>DASTYM010000054.1:0-18197 GCA_035764995.1 Cyclobacteriaceae bacterium
TCAAAACTTTTGCAGAAGACTCAAGGAAACTTCTGAAGAAATACAACGTGAACCTTTCCGAGATCACCCGACAGCCGATGAGGAAGCCGGAAGAGCAGTCAGTGAGTGGCACAAAGGATTGAGCATGGACCCTTCAGGGAATAGAAGGGTGAGCGATGAAGATTAAACACCTGCTCACCCGCGTTACCCTCTTGCTCCCTTAAGGGAGAACCGCTTAGGCACTTGGGTTGCTTTAACTCTTTACACGATATACATCTAGCGCGATGATCCATTTAGGGACAAAGGGTGAGCGCAGGATTGATAAACACTAGGTTGATTTCGTTCAACCTAATTAACGCCTCCTTTTCTTCTTCCCCGGCCCCGGTCCACCACCTGTATCAAACAACAAACTGATTGAAAATTCCAGCCCGGTAAAATCCATTTTTGCATCGGCATAATTGACCGCCACTGTTTCTGTTGTTGTTGTGCCGCCCGTATAACTTCCTTCAATAGGGAATTTGGATTCGCCAACCAGGTAATTGGTTTCAAATGAGACACCTACCTGACTCGTTACATTAATAGTTAATTCTGCTCCCGCATGATATCCGAAACCAGGTTTGTTGCTAAACGTAAAATCGGCATTGGCAACGTCCCATCCTTCGTATTTGCGAATGGCACGATCAAAATTGCCATAATTGATCTTGTTATCAAATGCATAATAAGCGAAACCGCCACCTTTTATATCGAATTCAATTTTTCCTGCTTTTAGCATGATCACGAGTTCGGCCGGAACAAAAATTGTAAAGTTGGGACCAATCAGCGGGTCTTTACTTTCGTAGGGAAGTCCTTTCAAATTCAATCCCGACATTCTATAAAGTGATGCGCCAGTTTCTAACGCGAGGAAATTGGTAAGATTAACACCAACACCGCGAATTGAGAATGGACTGATCGGTGTAGAAAAGTAACCGTTCTTCGGGATGAAATATGAAAATGACAGTCCAAATTGCTGCGCTTGAGCGACCGTGCAAGGAAACAATAGCATAATAAATATCTTACTTAGTTTCCGAATCATTTCTTTGAATTATAGTCTGAATACAATTTTTGAACGTACGCCTTTGCGTAATTAAGCTCATCGTCCTGAATAACTCCTTCTTTACGCAAATATTGTTTCCCTGGGTTGTCAAAAACAATGTAATGCTCATTGTCTATGTAGCCATATCCGTCATTAAAGATATACATCGCAAAATCTTTCGTTTTATTTCCGAAGAGATTTTTACTGAAAATGAAGTCAGGTGATGGTTTGTCGATTTGACCGAGTAAGGTGTTGGCAATATCAACTTGATTACCGATGGTGTGGATGATAGAATCTTTTTTAATCGCACCACCTGTCCAGATCATCGGGATGTGATACTTTTCTTTTACATCTGTTTTCTTTCCGCCCGGAAGTCTGTGACCGTGGTCGGCTGTGATAATGACGAGCGTATTAGCCCACCAGACAGATTGTTTTGCTTTTTGAATGAATTCACCCAGACTTTTATCTGCATAGTAACATGAATTCATGTAGATCGAAGGCTCATCGTTTCCTTTAATAACAGTTTCCATTGGAACATCGAATGGCTCGTGACTGCTCAGTGTAAGCATGGCTTTAAAAAAGGGCCCGTGTGTTGTGTCTAATTCCGCGAGCGCCTGATTAAATAAGAATTCATCTGCTACTCCCCATTTTGAATTGTCAAGGTCTTCATCGAAATCATCCACGGAAGTAATATGCTTAAATCTTCCGTTGGTGAGAAATGTGTTATAGTTGGCAAAATCGATATCGCCACCGTACGCAAATGAGTTTTCGTATCCAAGATGCTCGAGGGCTGTGCTCAGAAATGAAAGCTTTTGAGTTTTCTGTGGAAACTTGATGATCGACCCGCGCGGTTGGGGAGGATAAGAGCTTAAAATGCTCACGAGCCCTTTATCTGTGCGATCACCATTGGCGTAAAAGCGATCAAAAAATAATCCTTCTTTGCACAAGGCATTAAGGTTGGGCATAATGCCCGGTAAGCCTCCAAGGGGTTCAACTACTTCTGCAGTAATCCCTTCTAAAATAATGAGTACAATGTTTGGCGTTGCTGTATTGAGGACTTTAAAAGTTGAGTCGCTCTTTGGATAAAGCTCCCGAAAGTATTGTTCCGTCAACTTCTTATCAAAATAATCTTCTGGATATTGAATGGTGTTATCGGTTTGAACGCTGTACAGAAAATTCCAGGTCACATTAATGCCGGCATGATTGGCAAATGTTTTTGTTGGATGATAATACACCATGCTCGGATTCATTGTCGAAGTGCTGAAGCTTCCGCGGATGGGCATGAACATCGCTATAGTGATGAAGAGAAGAACGGCCAAGGCTTTTACATTCGATCGTTCGAGAGAAATAAACCGTGGAGCAATGAAACGGAAGTATAACCAGCAAAATGAAGCGAAGAGTAGGCCGGCAATCAGAAGCATTCTAATCACAACCCACGGTCCAACACTTCCGGCTGCTTCTGATCCCATATAAAAAAACGGAGTGGTATTCATTCGAAAACCCCAGTGACGATATAGTTCAAGATCCGCCATCACGATAAGCGATGAGATTGCCAGAAAAAGAATCGTGAAGGCGTGCGTGGTGATGAAAAGACTTCGTGAGACAAAGAGCGTAGTCGCAGTAAGAATCAACCCATAGATCAACATGAAATAGCCGGTCATGCTCATGTCCATTTTGAGGCCATGCACATCACTTTTTAGTATCTCAATGAAAGTTAATTGGGAGGTAAACGGATAATTGTACGCCATAAAGACAGTCCGGGCAACCGTAAAAAATACCATCCAAAACAAAAAAAGTGCAACGAACAGGATTAGTCTCTTCCGCATAAACCGTAAAGATAGAACTGTTAGATTTAATTAAAATATTCCTAATCTTGAGGATCAAAAAGATTATCAAACATGAAAATGAGAATTCTTATTTGCCTGACCCTGATTGCACTGATTGTTTCTTGTACTTCTGAGATGAAATCAGCGGAAGTGGTTATCCTTGGCGGAAAAATTTATACCGTAAACGACAAGCAACCAATCGTTGAAGCGGTGGTAGTGAACAATGGTAAAATCGAATTCGCAGGTATCGAAGCCGAAGCTAGAAAGTGGATTGGTGACAGCACACAAGTAATTGACCTGAAAGGTAAAATAATGACCCCAGGCTTTATAGAAGGCCATGGTCATCTTATGGGCGTTGGTGATAATGAATTGAATCTCGACCTGATGGGCGTTAAGAGCTTCGAAGAGTTGGTTGAGAAAGTTAAGGTAGCAGTTAGCCAGGCAAAACCTGGTCAGTGGATTCTAGGCAGAGGCTGGCATCAGGATAAATGGGATACAAAACCGAATGATATGGTGAAAGGTTTTCCGTCTCATCATTTGTTAAGTAAAGTTTCTCCTGACAACCCTGTATTTCTTTCACACGCAAGTGGCCATATGAGTTTAGCGAATGCCAAGGCAATGGAAATTGCAGGAGTGAATCAGTTGTCGGTAGAAAGTTTGAATAAGAACTCGGTTGAAGGTGGAGAAATTATCCGCGATGCGCACGGAAACCCAACCGGATTGTTCAATGAAAATGCCGAAGATATAATTTCAAAATTTATTCCTCGATCAGATGAAGAACGGTTAACGCAAGCATTTGAGCTTGCCATGAAAGCATGCCATCGGAATGGCATCACCAGTTTTCACGATGCAGGCCAGTCGCGCTCTATCATTGAACTTTACAAGAAATTGAAGAACGAAGGAAAGCTATCCGTTCGGGTGTATGTTATGCTTACCGGATGGGACCGAAACCTCGTTCATGAGTGGATGAAGAAAGGTCCGGAAATTGATCCCGACCATTGGTTAACGATCCGTTCCATTAAACTGAATTGCGATGGTGCCCTTGGTTCTCGCGGAGCATGGCTGTTGGAGCCGTATACCGACCGCCCCGATTTTTTTGGAATGGCAACGCTATCGATGGATACTGTGCTATCAACATCGCGTGAAGCATTGAAAGCAGGGTTCCAGGTGTGCTCTCACGCCATTGGCGATCGCGCGAATCGAGAAATTCTTGATCGTTATGAAACTGCCTTTAAGGAAAATCCTGCGGTAAAGGATCATCGCTTCCGGATAGAGCATGCACAACATCTTCATCCGCAAGACATTCCGAGATTTGCTCAGTTGGGGGTGATTCCAGCGATGCAGGCAATACACATGTCGAGCGACAGGCCTTGGGCTATCGATCGCCTGGGTGAGAAAAGAATCAAAGATGGTGCTTACATGTGGCAATCGCTATTAAAATCAGGCGCAAAAATCGTGAATGGAACCGATGCACCTGTAGAGCCTATCAATCCAATCCCATGTTTTTATGCTTCGGTTACCCGCATGACATTGAAAGGCGAACCTGGCGGTGGATATGAGCCCGAAGAAAAGATGACGCGCGAACAAGCGCTCCGTTCATATACATTGGATGCTGCGTATGGAGCGTTTGAAGATGGAATAAAGGGATCAATTGAAGTGGGTAAACTCGCGGACTTCACAATTTTCTCAAGCGATATTATGACAATCCCGGACCCAGATATCCTGAAATCCGAAGTGGCGATGACGATTATCGGAGGAAAGGTTGTTTTCGAGAAGTAATAAAATTCGAGAGGTAATAAAAAAAGTCCTGACGTTGGTCAGGACTTTTTGATATCGGTACAAATCGAGGATTATCCTCTAATGAATTTTTCTGCTTTCTTGCGCAATAATTCTCGGTCAGAAGTAATAGAAGGGTCGCTGTAAATGTGTTGTGATAACTCACCCACGATTCCTTTTTTGTACCCCATTTTTTCTGCAATGTTCTCACAGAAAACGATCTCGCTTTTGAAAACCTGACCATCCATTTTCATCATTTGAATCAGGTAGTACAAGTGTTCAAATTTCTCATCAGAAGTAAGGGCACTGATACTGCTGATGGGCTGTGGATTAGCAATCATCTTCGCTGTCTCTTCTTTTGAGATGCCATTTGCTTTAGCCACCATGTGGATGAGTTTGGACTCTTTCTCCTCAATCTTGCTATCGCTTGCAGCCAGGTTAATAAGAATGTTTAGTTCTGCTTTCTTGTTAAATGACATATGGGGGATTTGTTTTTAATGCAATTATATAAATAGCTTTGAAATATAGCGAAAATTACGATGTTTTGATTCCGGAACAAAAAAATACCCTTAAAAGTGAGCAGGATGCAACCCTTGTTAGCAGGCCCTGTCTTTTAAGCAAATAATGAAAATATGAAGAAGATTTTGGTGGCAGTTTTTGTGGGAATTTCAGCACTTGTGAGTGCCCAACAAACTGAAAATCGGAGTGTTAGCTCGTTTAAAGGTATAAAGGTTGCTGAGGGAATAGATGTATATCTGAAAAAGGGAGAAAAGGAAGCTGTACGGGTTGAAGTTACAGGTATTAAAACGAGCGCTGTTATTACAGAGGTCTCTGGCGACTATTTAAAAATCCATATGCAGGAGGGACGTTATAAAGACAGAACGGTTAAGGTTTATGTTACCTATGTTGAGGTTAACAGGCTTTCTGCGAGTTCAGCTTCCAATATTTTTGCCGAAAATCCTATCAAAACAAAGTCATTAATCCTAAATGCCTCCAGTGCAGGAACCATCGATCTTGAGGTAGATGTAGATGATCTGGAAGCAAGTGCCTCCAGTGCGGCCGACCTGGAATTAAAGGGTAAAGCCAAGAAAGTATTGATCGAAGCCAGCAGCGCGGGTGAAGTAGATGCCTATGAGCTTGCCGCTGAAACTGTAGAAGCAGAAGCAAGTAGTGCAGGCGCTGCAAAGGTGAGCGTTACCAAAGAGATACGTGCTGAAGCGAGTAGCGGAGGAAGCATTCGATACAAGGGTAATCCCGAAAGGAGTAACACCAACTCCAGCAGTGGAGGCTCGGTAAAAAAATCCAACTAAAAATTGACCCTGACGGAACCGTCAGGGTTTTTTATATTTAAGGTATGAGCACATACCTCGTTGGAACGAAAAGTTATTGGGCAATCCTGATTGTTGTTTTTCTGCGGTATTTAATCATTGCTTCAATTGCGTTTGCAATCTTTTACCTGATCAAAAGAGAATCCTGGCGGTTTAAAAAGATCCAGCCAAAGTTTCCAGCCAACAGCGACTATCTCCGGGAGATTGGATATTCCATTTTAACGGCTTTCATTTTTGCAGCGATTGGGTACGTTGTTTTTCTGACACCACTTACGGTATATACACAGGCTTACTTTAAGATCCAGGAACGCGGAGTAGGCTATCTTATCATCAGCGTCTTGCTGATGATCACAGTTCATGATACCTATTTCTACTGGACACATCGCCTGATGCATGCTCCTGGTGTTTACCGATGGTTTCATAAGGTCCATCATTTATCAACTAATCCATCACCTTGGGCTGCGATGGCATTCCATCCGTTGGAAGCGATTGTTGAAGCCGGGATAATCGTGGTAGTTGTTTTCCTCTTTCCGGTTCATCCGCTAGCTATTGGTATCTTCCTGTTCTTTATGATGCTGTACAATGTTTATGGCCATTTGGGATATGAACTTTATCCCGCAGGCTTTTCACGGAGTTGGGTTGGTAAATGGATTAATACTTCAGTGAATCATAACCAGCATCACATGTACTTTAAAGGTAACTATGGATTGTATTTTCTTTTTTGGGATCGGGTAATGGGCACAATCAGAAGTGATTACGATGAACGGTTTGAAGCTGTGAAGAAAGCTGAAGCATAATAAGGGTTATTTTTTAACCTGATATTTCCAAAAAGTGCACTTTTTTTAAAAAATGCCATCATTTTTAACCCAAGCATCCTAAAAAGCCATAGATTTGCAGCCATAATTTCAAAACAACCACTAATCTATGGCGCATTTACGATTCCGGGCTCTGGAGCAGCTCAGTAACAGGTTGAAAATCCATGTGGAGATGCCTGCGGCTAAAGCTTCCGATTTTTTTGGAGAGAATGTTTTTGGCAGTGACCAGATGAGGGCAACTCTTTCGCCTTCTGTTTTCAAGCAAGTTACCCAGGCAATCAGGCATGGTGAAAAAGTTGATACAGCTACAGCTGATGCGGTAGCAGTAGCTGTAAAATCATGGGCATTAAGCAAAGGCGCCACGCATTTCACACACTGGTTTCAGCCATTAACAGGCGGAACAGCTGAAAAGCATGATGCGTTCTTTGATGGAACTGCAGGAATTGAAAAATTTAAAGGAAGTGAGCTGGTTCAGCAGGAACCTGATGCGTCATCATTCCCAAGTGGTGGTATCCGCAGCACGTTTGAAGCTCGCGGTTATACAGCATGGGATCCATCTTCTCCCATGTTTGTGTATGGAAAAACATTATGTATTCCTACTATTTTCGTTTCCTATACCGGAGAAACACTGGATACAAAAACGCCATTGTTAAAAGCGCTCCTGGCCGTTGATAAAGCAGCGGTTAAGGTTTGCCAGCTTTTTGATAAAGACATCCAGAAAGTAAATGCTTCGTTGGGTTGTGAGCAGGAATACTTTGTAGTGGATGAAGCTCTTTATAATGCTCGTCCTGATTTAGTGATGGGAGGAAGAACCGTATTTGGTCACTCACCGGCACGCGGTCAGCAGTTAGAAGATCACTATTTCGGATCGATACCGCAGCGTGTTTATGATTTCATGAAAGATTTCGAAATCGAAGCATGGAAACTTGGAATTCCGGTTCGTACACGTCACAATGAAGTTGCGCCAAGTCAGTTCGAGGTTGCTCCGCTGTTTGAAGAAGTAAACGTTGCCAACGACCACAACCAATTATTAATGGATATCATGGGTCGTGTTTCTGAAAAACACCACCTGAAAGTATTGTTCCATGAAAAACCTTTCGCAGGATTGAACGGAAGCGGCAAGCACAATAACTGGTCGCTTATCACCGATACAGGTGTAAACTTATTTGCACCCTCCAGCAGTGCCCGCGACAACCTGATGTTCCTTACGTTTTTCGTAACAACAGTAAAAGCAGTTCATGAGCATGCCGATTTATTAAGAGCCAGCATAGCTACAGCAGCGAATGATTTCCGTTTGGGTGCCAATGAAGCTCCTCCAGCAATCATGTCGACCTTTATTGGTTCTCAGATGAGCGCAGTGTTGGATGAGGTTGAAAAGAACGGTAATATCAAGATTGAGAAAGGCGATAACATGTATATGAAGCTGGGCATCGATCGCATTCCGGAAATTATTCTGGATAACACCGATCGTAACCGTACTTCGCCATTTGCTTTCACCGGAAATAAATTTGAATTCCGTGCAGTTGGTTCAAGCGATAACTCAGGTACAGCGATGACAGCCCTTAACTTGATTGTGGCTGAGCAGCTTGAGCATTTTTATGATGCCGTTGAAAAGGAAGTAGAGAAAGGAACAGAAAAACGCCTCGCCATTGTGAACGTACTGAGAAAATACATCAAAGAATCGAAAGCCGTTCGTTTCGAGGGTGATGGTTATTCTGATGCGTGGGTAAAAGAGGCTAAAAAACGCGGGCTAAATAATATTACGAACACAGTTCGCGCGATTGATGCCTACCTCACACCTAAATCAGTGAAAATGTTTGAGAGGCACGGTGTTCTTTCCCATAAAGAGTTAGAAGCCCGCCAGGAGATTAGGCTTGAAAGCTATATCAAGAAGGTGCAAATCGAAGCCCGTGTGATGGGTGATTTGGCCATGAACCATATTATACCAACTGCTATTGCATACCAAAGTAAACTTATTGCGAACGCAAATGGATTGAAAGGTCTTGGCATTGACAATAAGGCTGTCATTAAAACAATACAGGAGATATCAGGCCATATCGAGACTATTAAAACAGGCGTTCGGGAAATGATTGAAGAGCGTAAGCGTCTCAATAAGATCACGGATACCCACAAACGCGCGTTAGGCTATTGCGATGATATCAAAGATAAGTATTTTGATAAAATCCGCGATGCGGTTGATGAACTGGAATTATTGATTGATGATGAGGATTGGCCTCTTGTAAAATACAGAGAACTTTTGTTTCTTCGTTAAGTAATTTACCTAAACCTAAGGAAAAGGCGGAAACTGAAAAGTTCTCCGCTTTTTTGTTTTTAGATACCTTCATTTTTGATCGGCAGACTGAGCGTGCACCTTATCAGGAGTTTTTAGTAATCGCAAAACTGCCTCCCGAATTAATTCAGGGTTGCTCCACGGGACAAAATGATCCATCTCATCTTTAAGCATGATGTCTACTGGAGCATTGACTAGCATCTTCTTGGCAAAATCTGAATTACCTGCCGGAACCAATGAATCTTTCTTTCCTTGTATAACAACTACTGGGCATTTGACCTTGTTCCATAGTGGAAGCATTTCCTCCAACTGCGGTTTCAGTTGATAAATTTCCTCATTGGAGGCGCGCCAGGATCGTGGCAATACCCAGCTCAAAAACGGAGTAGCTAATGGGGCTCTGAACCATGTTTCATTGGGTTCTAACTCAGGATCGATGGAAGCAGCAACGAAGACCAATCCGTCAACCAGATCAGGATAGTCCATCGCCATGCGCGCAATCACCGGCCCGCCTAATGAATGGCCAACCAAAATAATCGGTCTGTTCCCTTTAAATTTCTCAAGAATTGGTTTTAATGTGGCGGCTTGTTTTTCCAGCGAAGATTCGGCCATTCCGAAATTAGAATGCCCAAATCCCGGTCGATCTGTAGTTATAGTCAATGCTCGATGGGTGAGGGAAGTGTCTGCAAGAAAATCAATAAAGGCACTGAGTGAACCGGGCGAACCGTGCACAAATAAGATCAAGGGATTCGTGTCATCACCTGCCTGTGCGTAATGAATGGTATATTTTCCGGACTTATATTGATGCTGGCTCCCGTTTATTTTCTTTGCAACAAAGAATTCATCAATTTCCTTTTTGCTCATCCTGAAAGTCATGCAGGAATGAAAGGAAATCATCAACGAAATAAAGATTAGCAGGATAACGACAATCCGAAATCTTCTTTTCGGTGTCGTTGATGGAGTCATTTAAGGTTTAGAATTTTCTTGTATTGCGCACTGCTCAGTAATACCTCAGATGCTTTCTTAATCTCCTGATCGTATTTGAATCCTACTTCAACACTTCCTCTCTCCATGTAGTAACGTGAAGCGATATCTTCTTCCAGTAATTTTTTGATTTGATCTTTATACAATATCAACTCGTTCTTCTTACTCTCCTCAATCTTGGCCTGGATTAAATCAATCTGCGGTTTGATGTCGGAATAATACTTTTCTCGTTTTGCTTCGTGATTGAGTTCTGTCATTTGGCGGTCGAGGTTGGAAACGTACGTGTAGTTCTTATCCTTCATCCACGTTACAAACTGATTGTATTCTTCGTTGGTAAGTGAAAAAGTGCGTGAATCTGCAATGGTAGGATGATTGAAAGCGTAAAGCGTTGCGTAATCAAAAATAAAACCTGACTCAAACAACTTATGTGCGATCGCATGATTTTCGTTGGCAACTGTTTTAACATCGGGATCAATACCACCGCCATCAAATACTTGCCGGCCGGATGTAGTTTTGAAAGATTGTTTAATGGAGTCAGGAATAGTCCCAACACTGCCATCATCCCTGCGGTGGGTATAATCCAGCACCTGGATACAGCGACCGGTAGGAGTGTAGTATTTTGCAGTTGTTACCTTGAGTTGCGAATTATACGAGAGTGGTCTGCTTACCTGAACTAACCCTTTACCATACGACTTCTCACCAATGATAACAGCGCGATCATAATCCTGAAGCGTTCCCGCAACAATCTCGGATGCAGATGCGCTTCCACGGTTGATTAATACAGCGACAGGTATTTCAGTATCAACCGGAGTGTTCAATGTCTCATAATTCTGATTATGTTCAGGGATTTTCCCTTTGGTGCTCACCACAAGCTTTCCGCGCGGAATAAAGATGTTGCAGATGTTAACAGCTTCAAAGAGTAGTCCACCCGGATTACCACGCACATCCAGGATCAACGCTTTCGCTCCTTTTTCTTTGAGCGCGATAAGTGCGTTCTTCACTTCCTTACCTGCATCAGGTGTGAACTCCAATAACTGGATATACCCAACGTTGTTCTCCATCATTCCGTAATAAGGAACGTTGTTCACTTTAATTTTCTCGCGCTTGAAATCAAGTTTTATAAGTTGGTCAGATCCCATTCGCTTTACGGTCAGGCTAACAGGAGTTCCAATCTGCCCTTTCATCAGTTGCCCTTCCTGATCAGCTTCGAGTTTGCTAAGGTCGACATTGTCAATTTTTACAATCTCGTCTCCAATCTTTAATCCTGTGCGTTGAGCAGCGTAGTTTTCTAAAATCATGGTAACAACCGTGCGATTGTTAATCTCACGTGTGAAAGCTCCAATGCCTCCGTACTGACCTGTATTCATGGTACGAAAATCCTCTACCATATCTTCCGGAATATAATTCGTGTAGGGATCAAGTGACTCGAGCATGGCATCAATGCCTGTCTTCACGAGCCTGTTGGGATTTACCTCATCAACATACAGGGCATTGACCTCTTTAAAGAGTGTTGCAAAAATGTCGAGGTTTTTGGCTATTTCGAAATACCTTTCGGTGGGGGATGTAAAGGAGAGTGTGACTAAAACAGCAATGCACAACAACCCTGCAAGTATTCTCTTTCTCATATCATTAAATTACTCAAAATATTAACGCGGTAACCCCTGAAAAAGATTTCAAAGTATAACGGTGGTTAAAAACGCGGATTAAGGGCTTAAAGTGTAAACTGTGTGGCTGGATTTTAAAACTTATCAGGAATCTGAATGATTCGTACCACGATTTCATGAGGGTCGCCATCCTTATCCAGCAGGCTAAACTTAACCATCGGGTTATCACGCTTGATATTACTTTCCACGTTCACTACCTCGTTATCCTGCAGGTGTTTTTGAATCTCACCTTGTAAAATATGCAGGGCATTGGCGAAGTCCACTTCCAGGGGACTGGGGTTATAGGTCGATGTCTTCATAGAGGGTGGTTTACCACCGGATTAGCGCAGAAGCCCAAGTAAAGCCACTGCCAAATGCGGCTAAACAAATTACGTCATTTTCTTTGATTTTACCTTCGGCCCAGGCTTCGCTCATGGCTATTGGAATAGAAGCAGCCGTGGTATTACCATAGCGCATAATGTTGTTGTAGACCTGAGAATCGGAGAGTAATAACTTTTCTTGTATGTATTGACTGATGCGAAGATTGGCCTGGTGAGGCACCAGCAGATTGATCTCTTCCTTCTTCATGTTGTTCGCGGTAAGCGCTTCATTAATCACTTCCATAAATCGAACAATGGCATGCTTAAATACCTGATTACCGTTCATGACAACCTTGTAGTGTGTGGTATCCAGTATCTGTTCTGGTTGGCGCTCTTCACGGGTTCTGCTGCTGCCGGGGTCACGCACATAAAGTTCTTCAGCAAAACGGCCGTCAGCATGTAAGTGTGTTGAAAGAATTCCGGGCTTGTCTGAAGATTGAAGAATAGCAGCACCAGCGCCATCGGCAAAAATTACTGCGGTGTTTCTACCGCGTGTTGTCATATCAATTGCAGTTGATTGAATCTCAGCTCCAACTACTAAGATTGTTTTATACATGCCCGATTTGATAAACTGATCAGCCACTGATAAAGCGTAGATAAATCCTGAACACGCATTGCGGATGTCTAATGCGCCAATGCCGTCTAGACCTAACTCGCGTTGTAACAACACACCTGAGCCTGGGAAAAAGTAATCGGGAGTTATGGTAGCAAACACGATGAACTCAATGTCCTTCTCCGTAAGTTTCGTACGTTGGAGTGCCATGCGTGTTGCTTTCGCAGCCATGTTGGCAACCGTATCTTTTGTTGGGTCGATGTACCTGCGTTCTTTAATACCGGTTCGTTCAACAATCCACTCGTTGTTGGTGTCCATGATGGAAGAGAGGTAGTCGTTGGTAATAACGGTTTCGGGAACGTGGTGCCCAAGGCCCACAATTTTAGAATGGCGCATAGTTAGGAATTAAGGCGGGGCAAGTTAAGGAAATGTTACCTAATAGTTGTTAGTATTGAGTTCTTAGTATTTAGTCTTGAGTCTTTAGTATTGAGATTTTGTTGGAATCGACAAAATCCTGGTGGCAGAACTACATACTCAAGCCACAAGACCCAAGACTAAAATAGGATGTTCGATATTGAATTAGTAAAATGGATTGATGAAGCAGATTTGGACTTTATTTTTTCTTTTCGGGTCGGTTTTCCGATTGGCGGGACAAGAACAAACGCTGACGGTCGGAATAGTCATCGATACTGTTAAGTGTAAGGCAAACGAAAAGCAATCCTATGCACTTTATCTTCCTAAAGACTACAGCAGAGGCTCTACTTGGCCTGTGGTTTTCTTTTATGATCCTGCTGCTAGAGGCAATTTACCTGTTAATCAGTATCGTTCAATCGCTGAAAAATATCAGTGCATTTTAGTGGGATCGAACAATTCAAGAAACGGACCTTTGAATGTAACGCAGGAGGCTGAACAGGCAATGCTAAGAGATGTTGAGAACAGATTCTCGATTGATAAAGGTCGCCTTTTCATTTCAGGATTTTCTGGAGGAGCACGTGCTTCCGTTTATATGGCCATGCAAAGGAAAATTTATGCGGGAATTATTGCATGTGGTGCTGCCTTTCCGGTTATAGGAAAACTTTCAAAGGAAAACATTCCATTTATCGAGGTTGTTGGTAATCGGGATATGAACTTTACTGAAGCCATTCAGACGGAAGATTATTTAACAGGCATAAATTACCCTCATGCATTATTACTTTTTCAGGGGACCCACGCTTGGCCACCACCAGAAACTTATGATCAGGCCATTTTTTGGCAACTGTTCAGAGTAAAGCCTCCTTCAAAATCATTGGCTATTTCTTACGACAGTAGTATTGTGACAAAGGCAAAACAAGAAATCGCATCGGGCCAGTTATGGTTGGCGCATTGGAATTTAAAGAATGTGATTTCTTTTTCACTGAAGGTAGATTCTCTTAAAAAGAGTATCTCATCAAAGCCGATGTTTGTTAAGCAGCAAAAAAGTTTTGTCAAAGTATTGCAAAACGAAAATGATATTGTTACGCAGATTTATGAACGTCTGGGTCGACTCAGCTATGCCAAGCATGATTCGGTCTTTAAGGAATCAGAATGGAAGAGCATGCTGATGGGTGTGAAAAAATACGGTAAGTCAGACAATATTCTTGAAGTTGATATGAGTGAACGGATTGTCCAGCAGGTAACAATAGCCTGTTTTGAAAATTATAAACAGCAACTGAAGCTCAAAAATTATTTTCAGTCTTCATTGGCCGCGAGGGTCTTGGTGTTGGTTCAACCTGAGCCCAATTCATACGTGATGCTGGCGCGATCATATGCAAAAATAGATAGGAGAAATGCAGCAGTTCAGGCGCTGAGCAAGGCAGCCGAACTGGGTTTGAGCGACAAATCTGTTCTCAAGAGCAATGATTTCTCGATGTTGGTTAGTGAGAAAAAATTCAACGCAGTGGTGCAGCAGGTTGAGTTGAACGCGAAGAAAGTAATTGGTCATTAGTCATTTGTCACTATCTATTTATTAGTGACCAATGACTAATGACCAATGACTAAATTACCACATTCACAATTTTTCCTTGCACCACAATCACTTTCTTAGGAGGCTTGCCCTCTGTCCATTTTAACACAATCTCGGAAGCCAACACAACCTTCTCAATATCTTCCTTAGGCATATCAAGCGCAAAGTTCATTTGTGCACGAACTTTTCCGTTGATCGAGATCGGGTAGTTGAATGAGCTTTCAGTTAAGTATTGCTCATCATGTTGCGGGAATGAAGCATTGAAAATGGTGTCCTGATGACCAAGTTTTTGCCACAGCTCTTCAGCGATGTGAGGTGCGAAAGGAGCAAGGGCCACTACAAGCGGTTCAAGAATCGCGCGCTTGTTGCACTTCATAGAAGTCAACTCGTTCGCGCAAATCATAAACTCACTCACCGAAGTATTGAATGAATAGTTATCAATATCGAACGTGATTTTCTTAATGGTCTTGTGGAAGACCTTTAGTTCTTCACGTGTAGGTGCTTCATCGCTTAATAATAAATTACCTGTGTTATCATGGAACAAATTCCAGAATCTTCTTAAGAATTTGAATACGCCATCAATTCCATTAGTGTTCCAGGGCTTAGATGCTTCCAGCGGGCCTAAGAACATTTCGTACATACGAAGTGTATCGGCACCATAGTTTTCAATGATGTCATCAGGATTCACCACGTTGAAATATGATTTACTCATTTTTTCAATGGCAGATCCACAGATGTATTTGCCATCTTCAAGAATGAATTCTGCATTCGCGAAATCGGGCTTCCATTTTTTGAAAGCTTCGGTATTTAACTCAAGCCCATTCACGATGTTAACATCAACGTGCAACTCATCTGTTTGATGCTGATCTTTTAATCCGGCTGAAACAAACTTATTCGTTCCACGCAGGCGATACACAAATCTTGAATCACCCGTAATCTTACCCTGATTAATCAACTTCTTGAACGGCTCATCAAAATTCAAGTAACCTAAGTCATGCAAAATCTTCACCCACAATCTTGAATACAACAAGTGGGCCACTGCATGCTCCGAACCTCCGATGTAGACATCAACTTGCCCCCAATAATCCAACGCTTTTTTATCCGCGAAAGCGTTTTCATTGTGTGGATCCATGTAACGCAAGAAATACCATGCAGCACCTGCGTGTGTTGGCATGGTGTTGCTGTCGCGCTTTTCATTGGGAGCAAAATCGATCCAGCCTTTCAGGTTAGCCAATGGACCTTCTCCATTTCCGGCCGATTTAAAATTATCAGAAGGAGGTAATTCCAATGGAAGTTCTGAGTCCTTCATGGCGTAAGGAACGTCATCCTTGAACACAACAGGGAAGGGTTCACCCCAATAACGCTGACGGCTCCAACCGGCATCGCGCATTTTGTAGTTGATCTGGCGTTTACCTATACCTAACTCTTCAACTTTCTTAATCACCACTTCTTGAGCATCCTTCATCTTCATGCTATTCAGGAAATCAGAATTCTCTAATGTGGCATCGTAGGTTGGATTGGCTTCGTTACCATTATAAAATGAGCCAATAATGTTAGTAATAGGTAAATTGAAGTACTTCGCAAATTTGTGATCACGTTCGTCACCACTAGGCACGCCCATGATAGCACCAGTTCCATAACCAGCCAACACATATTCGCTGATCCAGATCGGTACTTCTTTTTTGCTCAGCGGATTGATTGCGTAAGCACCGGTGAATGCTCCGGTGATCTTCTTCACCTCGGCCATACGGTCAACTTCCGAACGACTTTCTACGTACTTCAAATATTTTTCAATCTCAGGTTGTTGTGCCGATGTTGTGATTTTCTTGACTAATTCGTGTTCCGGAGCAAGTACCATAAAATCCACTCCAAATATTGTGTCAGGCCTTGTCGTGAAGACGGTTAGGGCCTCACCCTGGCCCTCTCCGGGGGAGAGGGAAGATTTTATTGATGGAGAGTTGTCAAGCTTGGATTTTATTTTACTCAGAACCTGTTTGAGGTTGTTATTCACTTCATCATTCGAGAAACGAATAACATTAAAGCCTTCGTCATTTAGGAATGACGTTCTTGCGTCATCATATTGTTTATTTTGCTTATGATAATCACCATCCACCTCAATTACCAACCTTCTATCAAGGCAAACAAAATCTGCGATAAACACTCCAATGGAGTGTTGTCTCCTGATCTTGTAACCGAGGTTATTATTGCGCAACTCCTCCCAAAGGATTGACTCCTCTTTGGTTTGACTTTTTCGGTTTTCTTTTGAGAATTCCTTCAGGACATGCCAATATTTTTTATCGGCTGTTTCTCTTCCCCTTGCCTCACCTTGGCCCTCTCCGGGGGAGAGGGAAAAAGCTTCGCTAGTTTTTTTCCCCCTCTCCCCCGGAGAGGGGTCAGGGGTGAGGCTCTTCACCTCAAAACGCACCAAACATCCTATGCTCTTCCCAATCCAGTTGCGCTGAACTTCCTTCATTGAGTCGCTGAAGTCGATTTCGTTCAAACCTTTCAACAAGCGTTCGGCATATTCGGTAATGCGCAAACTCCACTGGCGCATCTGACGCTTTACAACCGGATGTCCGCCACGATAGCTTACGCCATTAATAACTTCATCGTTGGCCAATACTGTTCCTAACGCTTCGCACCAGTTCACATCGGTGAAAGCCAGGTAAGCCAAACGATATTCCATCAAAATAACTTGTTTAGTTTTCTCATTGAATGATTTCCACTCAGATGCCTCAAACAAGACTTTACTGGAATTTGGAATTTGAAACTTGGAATTTGGAAATGGGTGGTTGGAATTCCCCTCACGCTCAAAAATCTTAATCAATTCAGCAATTCTTTCGGCCTTCTCCTTCTTCCTGTTAAACCAACTGTCAAAAATCTGTAAGAAGATCCACTGAGTCCATTTATAATATTTCGGATCGCAGGTTTGAACTTCGCGACTCCAGTCGTAGCAAAAGCCAATGTTGGCTAACTGCTTTTTGAAATTCTCAATATTCTTGGCCGTAGAAACAGCAGGATGAATCCCGTGATCAATCGCATACTGCTCAGCCGGCAAACCGAAGGCATCAAAGCCCATGGGGTGCAGCACATTATAACCTTTCAGTCTTTTGTAACGGGCAACAATATCAGAAGCGATGTAACCCAGTGGGTGACCTACATGCAATCCCGCACCCGATGGATAAGGAAACATATCCAGGGCATAGAATTTAGGCTTTTTAGAGTCGTTCGATACCTTATAAACCTCGCGTTTTTTCCACTCATTTCGCCATTTTTCCTCAATGCGCTTAATCTCTTCTTTGCTGTACTCTGCTGCCACTTGTTAACTGTTTTAATGTTGTGTAAGGTGCAAAAATAGCAATCTGGGGCAATTTCTCAGGTTGAGCGAAGTCGAAACCTTCGGTGCCCCCTTTATACAGTCCATCCGCCCTATCCGACAGCTCGGTAAGTCCTTTTATTAAACTGTATCCAGCCTTGAAATCTTTACCGTGTAATCGCACAAAAAGCAAAGACTATGAAGGCAACTCTATCAATTTTATTTACCCTGGCAGCCGTGATGTGTTTCGGACAAAC
>DASTYM010000055.1:0-2731 GCA_035764995.1 Cyclobacteriaceae bacterium
CATTGAAATTATCGGGGCGCGCGAGCATAACCTGAAAAATGTTAGCCTGAAGTTTCCCAGGAATAAGCTGGTTGTCATCACCGGCATTAGCGGAAGTGGAAAATCATCACTTGCGTTCGATACCATTTATGCCGAAGGTCAACGCAGATACATGGAAAGTTTTTCGGCATATGCCAGAAGCTTCATTGGCAACCTTGAGCGACCCGATGTGGATAAAATCAACGGGTTGAGCCCGGTTATTTCAATCGAGCAAAAGACCACAGGACGTAATCCACGTTCAACAGTTGGGACTGTTACGGAGATTTACGATTTCATGCGCTTGCTTTATGCACGGGCAAGTGAAGCTTTCTCCTATTTGAACGGAGAGAAAATGGTGAGGCAGTCGGAAGACCAAATCCTGGATACCGTTTTAAATAATCTGAAAGGAAAGAAATTGGTTCTGCTTGCACCCATCGTGAAGGGCCGCAAAGGACATTACCGCGAGCTATTCCAACAAGTAAGAAAGCAAGGTTACACCAAGGTTCGGGTTGATGGCGAGTTGCATGAGATCACCGCTAAGATGCAGGTTGACCGATACAAGATTCATGATATTGAAGTTGTGGTCGATCGCATTGTGGCAGATCCAAAAGACCGTGCCCGAATCGGACAATCGATTAACAGGGGATTGAAAGAAGGTAAAGGTGTGATCATGATTATGGAGGAAAGCGGAAAGGTGTACCACTTCTCCAAATTTTTGATGGATCCAAAAACCGGCTTGTCTTATGACGAACCAGCTCCGAATGCATTTTCATTTAACTCGCCTTACGGGGCTTGCCCGGTGTGTACCGGTCTTGGCCAGATAGAAGAAATCACAGAAGAGTCTGTTATCCCTAATAAAAATCTCAGCATCAGTCGTGGTGGAATTTTACCGTTGGGTGAATACCGCGACATCTGGATTTTCAAAAAAGTGGAAGCAATCCTCAAGCGATACAAACTCACACTCAGCACGCCAATCAAATACATACCGCATGAAGTATTGAAAGTTCTTTTGTATGGAGATGATGTTCCCGTGGCAGTTGCTTCTGTAAAATATCCGGGCACAGAGTGGAATACAAAATTTGAAGGCATCGTGAACTTCCTGGAAAAGCAACGTGATGAAGGATCTGAAGCCATCAAAAAATGGGTTGGTGATTTTACGATCATCAAAACCTGTCCCGAGTGCCATGGCGCGAGATTAAAAAAGGAATCGCTTCATTTTAAGATCGATAATAAAAATATTGCCGAGTTGGCAATGCTGGATATTCAGCAATTGAAAAAATGGTTCGATGGACTGGAAAATCGAATCAATGAAAAACAGCGAACAATTGCAGTGGAAGTGTTGAAAGAAATCCGAAAGAGAATTGGCTTCCTGTTGGATGTAGGATTGGATTATCTTCATTTAAATCGTCCGCTAAGAACACTCAGTGGAGGTGAAGCTCAGCGAATCCGGTTGGCAACACAAATCGGAACACAGCTGGTGGGTGTTCTTTATATTCTCGATGAACCCAGTATTGGTTTGCATGCCCGCGACAATGTAAAATTGATTAAGGCACTTAAAGATTTAAGGGACCTGGGCAATTCGGTTGTGGTGGTAGAGCATGATAAGGAAATGATGCTAGAATCAGATTATGTCATTGATGTTGGCCCGGGTGCGGGAAGACATGGAGGCCAGGTAGTAGCAGAGGGCGATCCAAAAACTTTTCTCAAAGGCAACAGCACCACATCGAAATACCTGAGTGGCAAACTCAACATTCAATATTTGAAGGAACGAAGAAAAGGAAGCGGAAAAGTTCTTTCGCTCACCAATGCCATCGGTAATAACTTGAAAAATGTTGACCTGCAAATTCCGCTGGGTACGTTCATGTGCATTACCGGAGTCTCAGGAAGCGGTAAGTCAACACTCATTCACGAAACACTTTTTCCGATTCTGAATAAATATTTCTTTAACTCCCGATCAGAGCCGCTTCCTTATAATAAAGTAGAGGGACTGGAGCACATCGATAAGGTTATTGAGGTGGACCAATCACCAATCGGCAGAACGCCACGTTCAAACCCGGCAACATACACAGGAGTGTTTACGGACATTCGCGATTTATTTTCTCAGATGCCTGAAGCAAAAATCCGTGGATATAAAACCGGTCGCTTCTCCTTCAATGTTAAAGGAGGTCGTTGCGAAACATGCGAAGGCGCTGGCTTGCGTTTGATCGAAATGGAATTTCTTCCAGATGTGTATGTGCTCTGTGAAACCTGTAAAGGTAAACGCTATAACCGCGAAACACTTGAAGTAAGATTCAAAGGCAAATCCATCAGCGATGTGCTGGATATGACCGTGGAGGAAGCTGTTACGTTTTTTGAAAACCAACCCAAAATTTTAAGGAAGATACAAACCTTGCACGAAGTAGGCCTGGGATATATTTCACTTGGTCAACATGCTACCACACTTTCGGGTGGAGAAGCACAACGTGTAAAACTTGCTACAGAACTTTCGAAACGGGATACAGGCAAAACACTTTATATCCTGGATGAGCCAACCACAGGCCTGCACTTTCAGGACATCAGTCACTTGCTGGACGTGCTGCAAAAATTGGTGGACAAGGGAAACACTGTTTTGGTAATTGAACACAACCTTGATGTAATTAAATCTGCTGATTACATTGTTGATTTAGGCCCGGAGGGCGGTGAAAAAGGCGGAAGAATTATTGCCAAAGGCACT
>DASTYM010000056.1:0-11532 GCA_035764995.1 Cyclobacteriaceae bacterium
TCGTTGTTCGAGGACAAGTCTTTCATGATTAAGGCAGACCTGGTATACAATGACCGGGAACGCTCATTGAAAATTGAACCCTCCACACTCGAGCTCAAAAAATCGAAGTTTGCAGTGAAAGGTTCTTATCAATGGAAAACAACCTCCTCAATTAATATTATTGTTGATGGTAAGGATAGTGACATTCAAACGCTGCTTTCACTCTTACCAGAATCTACCGCTCAGAAGTTCGCGAAATATGAAAGCAAGGGCAACGCTTATTTTTCAGCGACTCTAAAAGGAAATATTTCGACCCGGAAAAATCCTGCTTTTTCTGTTGAATTTGGTCTCACCGATGCCGTGATTTTTCATCCCGATACAAAATCCAGAATTACAGATGCAAGCGTTGAGGGCTCATTCGCCAGCACCAATGTTACTGACCTAAGTGCTGCATCACTGGTACTCAAGAACATTCATGGTACCCTTAATAGCGATACATTCAAATCCAACCTCATCATTAACAATTTTGCAGATCCTGAAGTGATTTTCAATTTCAAGGGTGCTCTCGATGCGCCTGCCCTCGCTGGATTGTATCCCGTGAAAGAAATTGAAGGTCTGAGCGGCAAACTGGTTACTGACGTCTCCTTTGAAGGGAAACTCTCGTGGTTGAAGAGTCGCGCTACAGCACAAAAAGCGAACACCAACGGAAGCATTCAATTGCAAAACGTCAATTTTCTGTACGCACCAGGTAAGATGCAAGTCAAGAATCTGAATGGCCTGCTTCAATTCAATAATAATGACCTGGCATTGAGCAATGTTTCTGTTCAGGCCGGCAACAGCGATTTTCTTTTCAATGGGTTCTTTAAAAATATTGTCACGTTTCTGTTGTTCGAAAATCAGCCCATTGGAATTGAGGCCGATTTAAAATCTAATTTTTTGGATCTCGATGAATTGTTCAGAGTTGGATATGGTACGAGCAACGGTAAGACCAATGAATACAACTTTGCGATTCCTGCGAGTGTTCATCTTAATTTCAATTGCGATGTTCAATCGCTCCGATACCAACGGTTTACGGCTCGTAAACTCAAGGGTGATTTGCTGGTAAAAAATGAAGTGGCTGTTTCGAGAGGGATTACACTCAAAACAATGGGAGGAGATCTTAGTCTCACAGGAATTGTGGACGCTAAAAATCACAAAGCCATTGATGTACTCACAACAGCCAAACTGAACGGTATTCATCTCGACAGCGTGTTCTATGTATTCAAAAATTTCAAACAAACATTCATTGAAGACAAACATCTGAAAGGTTTGACAACAGCTGATGTAAACATGGAACTCACGTTGAATGAAAAACTAAAATTATTCCCTGAAACACTGACTGCCGATATTAGTACCATCATCAAAAACGGTGAACTGAATAATTTCGAACCGATGCAAAAACTCAACCGTTACCTGGATGACGAGGGGCTGAGTAAACTGCGCTTTGCAGATTTGAAAAATGACATTCACATCGAAGACAAAACCATCTACATTCCACAAATGGAGGTTAGAAGTAATGTGACGACCATTCAAATTAGTGGTACACACACCTTCGACCAGCGAATCGATTATCGAATTGTGTCTCCGCTGCGAAACAAGAATAAAATTAATGTGGAAGAGGCAGGCACCGCATTGGCAGATCAGGGCGGACAGCTCAAGATCTTTTTAAAGATCACCGGCACAACAGACAACTACCGCGTGCAGTATGACGGTGAGGCGATGAAGCAAAAGATCGTCAGCAACATGAAAAAAGAAGTCCAGGAATTAAAAGATGCCTTCAAAAATAAAGGCAAGCAAAAGAAAAAGGAACTGGAGCTCTCCACGGAAGAGTTTGACTGGGATATTCCCTGAATCCAAGTTCGGGTAAACTCATTAACTTTATTCTTCAACTTTCCCCAGTGAGGAATATCAGCGAACGAACCGTGGAGACGCATCGCAAAAATATTTTCAAAAAAATCGAGACCTCCTCACTGGTTGGATTAATCAAATACGCTTACGCCCATAAGTTGAAGGGTAATTATGAAATTGCCTCTTTCAGAAAATCATTAAGCGGTTTAATGGCTTTCGCCACTTCAGCAGCTTTCTTAACAAAACTCTTATCCTTCACCTCTGCATCGGTAAACGAGTGTGATGAAATGAAGCTCTTGTTTTTGAGATATTCTATTTGTGGATGATCTTTCGGGTATCCTTTCGGTGATGTTTTTACTTTATCGAAGCCATCCAGTCCATCGAAGTACTTTTTGAATTTTTTATCACCGATGATTTTCAAAAATGTTTTCGAGTTGTAATCGATCTCTTGTCTTACCTTGGCCAAGTTAGCCGGATCGGGCTGATACAGACCTGCTGCAAGAAAGCTCTTGCCCGGTTCAATATGAATATAATACCCAGGCTCTTGCATCATTTTTCCCCCAGGAGAAAAACCCGCTCCCATGTTTACTTTGTATGGTCGTTTGTCTTTGCTGAAGCGTACATCGCGGTAAATTCGAAAGCCAAGTTTGCGCGGATTCAGTCCGGCCAAACCCTCATCAAACTTTAAAAGTTCTTTGTGAAACGCTTCCAGGAAATCCTCGTACAAGGATTTGGCTTCGAGATAGGTTGGTTTATTTTTTTCGAACCAGTCGCGATTATTATTTTTTGCGATGTTCTTGAGGAACTTCAGGATGAGGTCAAAATTCATATTGCTTACAACGAATTAGTCGCACTGAAGTTAGCCAGCAATGGGAGAATTCCAATCATGAATACAGCTACCCAATGACCTTCAGAAAAGGAAACTAGGCGAATTGTACAAAATTTATTATTGTTGATTATCAGGTACTTACAGCCATAAATGAGAAGAAAATTCACTTTTAACTAAACACTGTTCAGAATATTTTCGTTGTTTTGTGCATTAACCTTTTATTACATGGGTGTAGCTGAAAGAAAAGAACGTCACCGCGAGGAGCTTAAAAAAGACATCCTGATGGCTGCGAAAGAATTATTCCTCGAGAATGGTTTTGAAGCTACCTCCATCCGCAATATCGCGGAGAAAATTGAGTACAGTCCGGCTACCATTTACCTATACTACAAAGACAAAAACGAAATCATCCATGCATTGCATCAGGAAGGTTTCAAACTTCTCATCCAACACTTTGAAGTATTGGGTACAATACCCACTGCTTTCGAACGACTGAAGGCGATGGGACATGCGTATATTCAATTTGCTTTAAAACATCCTGATGTATATCACCTGATCTTCACCATGAAAGAACCATTGGCGCATGTTCAGGAATGTGAGTTAGATTGGGACGAAGGTGATGCTTCTTTCACGCTTCTTCTGAAAACAGTAGAGGCTTGTCAACAAGAAGGATACTTCAAAGGAATTGAGCCAGTTGGGCTTTCATTTTTGATTTGGAGCACGATGCACGGATTGTGTACGCTGCGAACCAGCGGTCACATGGAACATATGACTATCGTGTGTCAGCAGGTTCAGGATCTAAAGAAAGACGTAGACGGATTACTGGCTTACAACTACGAAACATTTGTAAAACTTTTAGAAAGACTCAAATCATAAAAAATTTTGACCCAATACTTAACACTGTTTAGTATGAGAACACCATTTATCATTCGCCCCAAATTCTATCTGTACGCCACATTTTTACTGGCAACCCTCACAGGTCAGGCTCAGACAATCCTTGATGAATATATTTCAATCGGGTTGCAGAATAACCTTGTGCTTGAACAGAAAAATATTTCACTGGAACGTGCCCTGCTTTCGCTGAAAATTGCGCGCGGCCGGTTTATGCCAAGTGTTGGGCTCCAGGGAAATTATACCACAGGTGAAGGTGGACGAAGTATCACCTTTCCGGTGGGCGACATGCTCAATCCTGTTTATTCGACATTGAATCAACTCACAGGAAGTGATCAATTCCCGCAAATAGAAAACGTGCGTCAGAATTTCTTTCCGAAGAATTTCTATGATGCGAAAGTGCGCGCTTCCATGCCGCTTTTCAATACAGACCTGGTTTATAACAAGAAAATTATACAACAACAGGTGCTGCTGAAGCAGTTCGAGATTGATATCTACAAACGCGAGCTTGTTCGCGACATCAAAATTGCCTACTTCTCTTATCTCAGTGCACGGGAAGGAATGGGAATTTACGAAAGCGCATTAACTCGTGCGCAAGAAGGCAAGCGTGTAAATGAATCGTTATTGGCCAATGGAAAGGGATTACCCGCGTACGTGCTACGTTCACAAAGTGAAATTGAAACCATACGTGCACATCAAACCGATGCAGAACGCCAGGCTGAAAACGCTAAACTCTATTTTAACTTCCTGTTGAATCGCGATAACCAGTCGGAAATTGACGGGAACTTTGATCCAAACCTTCTACTGGTTCAGATTCCGGAATTACTCACCCAGGAGACCGATACCAGAAGACGCGAGGAAATCAAGCAGGTTCAAACCTTAAAAGATATCAACAGCGATGCATTGAAAATGAATCAACTGTTTTGGTCACCACGTGTGAGTGGATTCCTGGATCTGGGAGCGCAAGGCGAAAACATGACCTATAACAGCCAGTCAAACTATTATTTGTTGGGCTTCCTGGTAGAAGTTCCACTATTCGCTGGCTTTACCAACAAAAACAAAATCGAGCAATCAAGACTTGACATCAAAAGCGCTGACCTCACCTACACGCTCACGAATCGTCAACTGGATACTGGTAAAGATTTCGCGATGAACAAACTCATCACGTCTTATCAGAATTATTTGTCGGCACAGAAGCAACTGGAAGCAGCTCAAAGCTATCAGAAACTGATTGACAAAGGATATAAGGAAGGCGTGAATACATTCATCGAATCCATCGATGCACGCAACCAACTAACGAGCGCGCAATTCCAGGTAAACATCAATCAGTACAATGTGTTGATTGCCGAAGCTGGTCTCGAACGCGAGACTGCCTCTTACGATTTAAACAAGTAATAAAAATCTTACCACCATAACTATGAAACCCTCAAGTATCGTCCTGATTCTCTTCACTGCATGGATTGTTCAAGCCTGCAGTAGCAGCGAAGGAAAAAATGAAGTCATCAATACCAACACAGAAAAAATTCCCGTTGTGATCACCGCACTGGAAAAGCAGCAAGTAAAACCCGTGATCAGTACATCAGGTATTTTCACTACCGATGATGAAACCTACCTCGCTTTTAAAGTAGGCGGAGTGATTTCCAGAATTTATGTGAAGGAGGGAGACGCCATCCGCAAAGGTCAGTTATTGGCCTCCCTCGACCTGGTTGAAATTGAAGCACAAGTTGCTCAGGCTAAATTGGCTTACGAAAAATCTGTTCGCGATTTCGGTCGCGTTGAAAATCTCTACAAAGACAGCGTGGCCACACTCGAACAATATCAAAACGCAAAAACCGGAATGGAAGTAGCAGCGCGTCAATATGATGCAGCTAAATTCAATCGCTCGTATTCCGAAATCCGTGCTGTCAGCAATGGCTATGTGTTAAGAAAACTGGCCAACGAAGGCCAAGTGGTTTCTCCCGGCTCCTCCGTTTTGCAAACGAATGGCGCTTCTCAAAATAGCTGGAAGTTGCGTGTCGGTGTAAGCGATCGCGAGTGGGCAATCATTTCTATTGGTGATGCAGCCACTGTTACAACAGATGCATTACCGGGCGTAACACTCGCTGCGAAAGTGACACGGAAGGCTGAAGGCACCGATGGAACCGGATCATTTTCTGTTGAGCTTACCCTTGAAAAAACAAAGGCTGCATTGGCCAGCGGATTGTTCGGAAAAACTACCATTCAAGTCAGCCAGGCTCAAACACGGTGGAGTATTCCTTATGAAGCATTGCTCGATGGCAACGCCCAATCCGGCTACGTATTCACTACCAACGATTCACAGATCGCTCACAAAACTCCGGTGGTTGTAAGCGGGATTAATCGTGACCAGGTTCTTATCAGTGCCGGTTTGGAAGACGCCAAATTCCTGATCATATCTGGCAGCGCCTACCTGCGTGACAGCTCTGCGATCACGCTCATTCAATAAATATTAATCTGAAAAGGACACCGTTATGAAAATCTCAGATTACGCTGTAAAAAATTATCAGTTCACGTTGGTGATCTTCCTCATGATCATCGCACTGGGTGCCACGACAATTCTGAACATGTCGCGCTCTGAAGACCCCGAACTGCATGCCCCTCAGTTTCCGATAGTCGCAATTTTTCCGGGAACGAGTCCGAAGGATATGGAAGAACTGGTCGTGGAACCGTTGGAACGCGAAATCACCGAACTGGAAGGTATCAAGCGCGTTAAAACAAACATCTCGGATGGTGTGGCCGTTCTGTTTGTTGAATACAAATACGACAACGATGTGGACGAAAAATATTCCGAACTCGTTCGGGAAGTCAATGCCCTCCGCAACGAGCTACCACAAAATCTGGCCAGCCTGGAGGTTCGCAGGGTGTTGCCTTCAGATGTAAACATTCTGCAGATTGCGCTGGTTTCAGAAAATGCTTCACGCGATGTGTTGAAAAAATACGCAGAAGAATTACAAGACAAACTTGAACAAATCAAACAACTGAAAACAGTAAAGATTCACGGATTGCCTGATCGCATCGTGCGAATCGATTTGAAATTGGAAAAAATGGCTCAGCTTCACATTCCGCTGGATGCCGTGGCAGGGAACATTCAAAGTGAGATCGCCAATATTCCGGGAGGAAGTGTCGATGCAGGAACGAAATCATTCAACATCAAAACAAGCGGCAATTATTCTGATATGAATGAGGTTGCTAATACCATCATCTACTCAGCGAACAACAGAAACATCTTGCTTCGCGATGTTGCCGATGTGAGTTATACATACGAAGAAGATAATCACATCACGCGTCTGAATGGCTATCGAAGCATCTTCATCTCCGCTGCTCAGAAGCCCGGAGAGAACATTTCAAAAACACAAAAACTTTATGAGCCCGTCATTGCTGCTTTCAAAGCAACATTACCGGCCAACATTGATTTAATTCATCATTTTGATCAGGCCGATAACGTGAACAAGCGCCTGACTGGTTTAGGAATAGATTTTCTCATCGCCATCCTGCTCGTTGGTATTACCTTGTTACCATTGGGAAACCGGGCAGCGCTCATCGTGATGATTTCCATTCCGCTGTCGTTAGCAATTGGAATCGTTTTGTTGAATGCTTTCGGATACAATCTCAATCAGCTCAGTATTGTTGGACTCGTGGTTGCACTGGGTTTACTGGTAGATGACAGCATCGTAGTTGTTGAAAATATCGAACGTTGGATGAACAACGGGTATTCACGCCTCGAAGCAACGCTTAAAGCCACACAACAAATTGGTGTGGCAGTAATTGGTTGTACTGCAACTTTGATCATTGCCTTTTTGCCGCTGGTTTTTTTACCGGAAGCTGCGGGCGAGTTCATTAGAAGTATGCCCATGGGTGTGATCATGTGTGTGCTGGCATCGATGTTTGTTTCGCTTACCATCATTCCATTCTTATCAAGCCGTCTGTTAAAAGAAAATCACGGTCATCCGGATGGAAACATGTTCATGCGCGCCTTGAAAAAAATAATCCATGGAAGCTATTCAAAATTGCTTGATAAGGCTTTGGCAAAACCTTGGTGGACAATTGGGATCGCCGTTGTCATTTTCATCGGCTCGATGCAGTTATTCCCAGTGATCGGATTCAGTTTGTTCCCCGCATCTGAGAAGCCACAGTTTCTGATCGAAATCACTACCCCGTTACAATCGAACCTGGCTTACACGGATCGCGTAACACGCCAAATCGAAAAAGAATTGGGCAAACATGAGCAGGTTCAATACTTCGCAACCAATGTTGGAAAAGGAAATCCCCGGATTTACTACAACGTTATCCCTGAAAACGAACGCACCGATTACACACAAATCTTTGTTCAACTGAAAGAAGAGACTTCTGCCACCGACAAGCTTGCATTGATCGAAGAACTTCGGGCTAAATGGACGCCCTACCCGGGAGCGAAAGTTGAAGTTAAAAATTTTGAACAGGGCCCGCCCATCAATGCGCCTGTAGAAGTGAGATTGTTTGGTGAGAACCTGGACACACTACGTTCTCTTGCGAACCAGGTGGAAGCAATGCTGGTGCAAACGAGTGGTACAATGTACGTTCAAAACCCGGTGATGCACCTGAAGTCAGATATTAAAGTTGATATCAATAAGGAAAAAGCACAGATGCTGGGAATACCTACTGTGACAATCGACCGGACGGTTCGCCTGGCAATAGCAGGGTTGAATGTTGGAAAATTTTCAGACATCAATGGCGATGATGTTGAAATCCTGCTCACCAAGGGCAACAGCGGAAAAGCTACTATGGAGTCGCTCGATAATTTGTATGTGAATTCCCAGCAAGGCCGTGCTGTACCATTGAGACAAGTGGCTGATTTGAAATTTGAATCGTCTCCGCTCAACATCAATCATTACGATAAGATAAGAACGATCTCTGTAACTGCGTTCGTGCAAAAAGGATTTCTGAACGACAACGTCATTCGCGAGGTGATGGGCAAAATGGACAACATGAAGTTACCGGCTGGCTATAGTTTTGGAATGGGTGGTGAGCTTGAAAGTCGGCAGGAGTCGTTTGGAGGTTTTGAAAGCGTAGTGATTGTAACGGTGTTCCTCTTTATTGCCGTTTTGATTCTGGAATTCAAAACCTTTAAGAGCACCTTGATTGTATTATCCGTAATCCCTTTAGGAATTGTAGGCGCAGTTATCGCTTTGCTAATAACAGGCAATTCACTTTCTTTCATTGCCATCGTTGGGCTGATCGCCCTTGCGGGTATTGAAGTGAAGAATACAATTCTGTTGGTGGATTTTACTAATCAGTTGCGCGAACAAGGCAAGTCATTAGAAGAAGCTATTCGCGAAGCAGGTGAAGTTCGTTTCTTACCAATCATTCTTACTTCGATGACAGCCATTGGGGGTTTACTTCCAATTGCAATCTCTACCAATCCGTTGATTTCACCGTTGGCAATTGTACTCATTGGGGGGTTGATTAGCTCAACGCTGTTGTCGAGGGTTGTAACACCGGTTGTATATAAACTTATTCCACCACGGGTGGAGGTGAAGTAATAGAAGGGAAGTCCGGCCTTAGAAATTGCGTCCCTAGCGGGACTATAAGAATTTCCTTTTTCTTTCTACCGATATTTTGTTCCTACGGAACAAGTAATTTTTGGAACCTTTGAAACAATTGTACAATCCCGTAGGGATGGTATCATGGTAGAAAACTCATTGTTTAGTGGTTGAAGTGCCATAGGCACGAAATAAGGATCATAGGACATCAACTACGCTCTCAAGGCCAATCCCACGTGAAGCCTTGACTAAAATGGTAGCGTTAGAAAGAGGATTTTGCTGAAGCGCCTTCAGCAGGTCCTCTTTCTTTTCAAAATGGTGTGCAGTTGGCAATTCCTCTTTGGCTGCTTTCATCAATGATCCACACAAGTAAACCGCATCAAATTTTTTGTCAGATAAAAGTTTACCAATCGTGCGATGATCAGCCTCCGCTTCATCTCCTAACTCAAACATATCACCGATGATGACTACTTTTTTTGATGACTTCATCGCAGCCAGATTTTCGATTGCAGCATTCATTGAGCTTGGGTTCGCATTATAGGCATCCAGAATAATGGTATTGGTTCCCTTCTTAACAACCTGGGAACGCATGTTTCCGGGTGCGTAATCTGCAATGGCTTTGTTTGCCTCTTGATAATTCACGCCAAAATGTTTAGCGATACATAACGCAGCCGCTACGTTTTCAAAATTGTAATCTCCGATTAGTTGAGTGGCAATTTCTTCTCCGGATTCAGTTCGTATTTTCAAAAAAGGATCTGCACTTAAAAATTCGCAATGGTAATAGTCTCCTCCGCCCGGATAAAATAACGGGTTGGTAAAACGCTTCGCCATGTTAAACAGGGTGTCGTTTTGGGAATTAATAAACACCTGCCCTTTTGTTAGAATCAAGTGCTGGTACAGTTCTGATTTTGCACGGATGATATTTTCAAAACCACCGAACATGCCAATGTGCGCCCTGCCGATGTTGGTAATAAATCCATGGGTTGGATTCGCGATCGAACACAACAATGCAATTTCACCGAGATGGTTCGCTCCCATTTCTATAACTGCCATTTCAATGGAGTCGTCAATTGACAGGATCGTTAAGGGAACACCAATGTGATTATTGAGATTTCCTTTCGTAGCCAGTGTTTTATATTTTTTGCTCAACACAGCATGAAGCAACTCCTTGCTGGTAGTTTTGCCATTGGAACCGGTTAAGCCAATGAATGGTATTTTCAATTGATCGCGGTGATAACGGGCTAGTTTTTGCAAAGCTTCCAGCACGTCACGCACTACGATATAACGATCATCCTTTGCAAACTGAGGTTCATCAATCACGGCATAGCTTGCTCCCTTTGAGATTGCCTCGGCCGCAAACTCATTCGCGTTAAACTTATCACCTTTCAGTGCAAAGAACACCGAACCCGGGATTATTTGTCGCGTGTCAGTCGAAACCTTGCCTGACGCTCTGTATTTTTGATATAAATTCTGAATATCCATCATTATCTTGCTCACCAAGATAACAGCTAAGTGTTGGCCATCGTTAATAGTGCTAAAAATAATTTGATGCGGGCGGGTTTTGTATTTCTACTCTTCATAGCACACACAGCGTTTGCTCAATTCAAGTATGTCATTGATCAAAGCATCCCGGTTACCGACCAATCGAATGCGCTTCTGTCCATGCCCTGGGCAGGCGGATTGAACGTTGCACAAATCAATACCCTGGATTTAAACGGTGATGGCAAGCAGGACCTTGCAGTGCTTGACAGGACATCCGATCGGGTTATTACTTTTCTCAATATTAATAACCAATATCAGCCTGCTCCTGAATACGAAACCTACTTCCCGGCAGAAATTACCAATTGGATGTTATTACGTGATTATAATGGAGATGGCAGGAAGGACCTTTTCACAGGTGACAACCTTGGAATAAAAGTTTTCACCAATGTTACGCAGCCGGGTGGTCAGCTTCAATGGAAGCAATTTCTCTTTATGGGTACCGGCTCGAAGAGTACCGTTCTCCTCACAAAATATTCTTCCGGAAAAATCAATCTGCAACTGAGTGGCGATGACCTTCCCTCGGTTAGCGATGCCGATGGAGATGGAGACCTTGACCTTTTCGTGCCAAAATATCCCCACGGATCAACCATTGAACTTCATAAAAACTTTAGTGTAGAGCGATACGCATCAACCGACTCGCTGGACTTTGAACGAACCACAACGGCCTGGGGGGGAGTAACCGAGTGTGATTGTGGCGTGTTTGCTTTTAATGACAACGCCTGCAGTGTGGGTGGCCGGCTGAAGCATGCAGGAGGAAAAAGTCTCTTAGCATTTGATGCAGATGGCGATGGTGATCAGGACATGGTCATATCAGAATCTGAGTGTTCTCAACCTTACCTGTTAAAAAATGAAGGAACGAACGATGCTCCC
>DASTYM010000057.1:0-8399 GCA_035764995.1 Cyclobacteriaceae bacterium
CATGTTCAGGATCGGCAGGCTGGCTGGATTTGTTAAAGCAAACATGCCCTGGGGTACCACGTATGCCGCTCCGAAACTTTCAGATGAAGAAGCATGGGATGTAGCAGCTTACATTAATTCGATGCCAAGGCGAGCTATGAACCTCGAAATGGATTGGCCTGATATTTCTAAAAAGCCTTTTGACTACCCGTACGGGCCTTTCATTGATGTGTACAAGGAAGAACAACACAAATACGGTCCCTATACCCCAATTGTTATAGCGCAGGAAAAACAGAGAAGAAATTGACGATTTGATAAAATATCTTTTATGAAAAAAATCTTAGCCCAAATTGTAATTATCTTGTGCTTCATTTCTCCGGGGGAGGCACAGGAGGAAAAAATAAAGGAAAAACTGGCTTCTATTTTCTTCGGGCTGTCCCTGAATGTCGACATTGATGTCATCCGAACAGAGCTTGGCGCCAACCCGGATTTTAGATTCTATCATGACCCCAATAGAGACTCCCGGAAAACGATCATCGGCACAATTGAAAAAGCTGAAAACCTCAACCCTATTTGCCCGGGTAACCAGGTCATTATTCAATACTCATCAGCTGAATCAAAGAAAAACAAAAAGGTTTCGTTCAAATGGTCGATGGACTACAAACACGAAGACTTAGCCAGTGCTCGTGTAGACTTTGATAAACTAAAAGCTGAATTCAAAACATTTTTCAAAGAGTTTTCGGAGACGAAGAAACATGGCGAAGGAAAGGAAATTGTAAATACCTTGACCCTGAAGGAGAATACAATTACGATAAAGGTTGTATTGATTGAATACAAGAACTTTATCCATACCGTTTCCATCGAATATTTTGATAACTGGAAAATTAAGCCGGTTCAAATAATAAAGGTTAAAAGCTAAACTGATGAAAAGATCGAACGATACCAGCTGTGACTGTCATCAACACTTGACAAATGAAGTGTCGGGTGAGGGGAGAAGAGACTTTCTTAAAAAGGCATCTGCGCTTACCATCGGAGCTATTTCATCTCCACTGGTTGCCAGCTCAGCATTGGGTGATGAAAAGGATTACAAATCTTTGGTGAAAAGTAATGTTGTAAAAAGTGGAAAGGCAGAGATTGTGACCATTTTGCACACAGCTGATATTCACTCTCAACTATATCCTCATGATGAATTTTTTGTGCACAATGGACAGGTAGTCTATAAAAAAAGAGGAGGCCTTGCAGTGTTGAAAACAATGTTGCACTCAATCAGGTCTAAGAACCGGGGTAACACCCTGCTGATTGATGGAGGGGATTGTTTCCAGGGAGGCGGTTTGGCCGCTTTAACAAATGGCAGGGCGCTTGTGCCGATCATGAATAATATTGGATATGATCTCGTTTTGCCTGGCAATTGGGAAGTTGCCTACGGAAAAGAGAATATGATAAAAGATTTGGGCGCTTACCATGCCAGTAAGATTTGCGCAAATATGTTTCATGACTCACAAGATTCATTTAATAATGACCTTATTTTTGAACCCTATTGGACAAAATTCATAGGTGGTATAAAAATCGGTTTTATCGGTTATACCGATCATGCGGTACCGAAACGTCAGCCACCTGCCTTTAGTAAAGGGATTCGTTACACCAAGCCTGTAGAAGATGTAGCCAAGTATGTTAAGATACTGAAGGAGTATGAGCAATGTGAAATGATATTTTTGGTTACTCACCTGGGACTTGCGCAGCAGGTACACTTTGCAAACCAGCCGGCACTTCAGGGGGTTGACCATATTTTGGGAGCTGATACGCACGAACGTGTGCGTCAGCCAATTCAGGGTAAGTATGCTACGGTGTCGGAGCCGGGTGCTTTCGGTTCGTTTGTTTCCAAATTCGATATGGTAGTAGAAAATGGAAAAGTCAAAGACAAGATTTACCAGTTGTTGGATGTTGACCCTGAACGCTATAAACCTGACGCTGAGATTGCTGCCATCATTGAAAAAGAAAGAGCACCCTATCGTGAAACGCTTGAAACCGAAATCGGCAAATCAAAAATTCCACTCGTGCGCTACTACGTGATGGAAACACCCATGGATAACCTGGTTACGGATGCATTGATGTGGAAGTTTAAACCTGATATTGCAATCAGCAATGGATTTCGGTTTTGTCCACCGCTGGTTCCCGACAGGAAAACAGGACTGGCCGTCATTACCATGGATTACCTGTGGAGTATGGTACCCGTAAATGGCGAAATCAAGTGGGGTGATGTTCCAGGCAAACAATTGTGGGACTGGCTTGAGCAGGAACTGAATAATGTATTTGCCAAAAACCCTGCTGAACGTTTTGGCGGTTGGGTTGTAAGGATGAAGGGAATGAAGTTGAACTTCACGATGAAAAATGATTTAGGCAGCAGGATCAATTGGGTAACAGTGAACAATGAACCAATCAACCTGGAACGTTTCTATAAAGTATGCACCTGTGAGCGGGAAGGTGATCCTGATAACGTCCTTTGCAGATTGGGAAATGTCCAAAAACCAACACTGCTTGGTTCTGATATGCATCAGACACTCATTGAATACCTGAAAGTTCATTCCCCGGTATCACCAATCGTTGAAGGAAGAGTGACTGCCACAGATGCACCTCCAACATTGTTATCGCAATTGGAAGGTTTTGGTTATGAATTTTTTTAGCAACCTGTCAACCTTATAAATTCTGATCCCGGTAAACAAAAAAACCCCCGATAAAGTCGGGGGCCTGACTTAAAAACCAAACAACAAATATTTTCTTTATTAATTTTTCTTCACTATCATTTCGCCTGGCTTATAGATAGGCCATTGTGTGCCTCGGCTTGCGCGTAATTTCTTTTTTAGCTTCCATTTCCTTCACCTTCACTGCCTCCTTATTCGCTACTTTCGTCTCTGCTGGAACAACTATCTTAGATTTTCCAAACAATTCTTCCATCGGGATTTTGTAAAGGTCTTCATTATGTACGTTCATCTGCTTGGTAAAAATCGCATAGCGACCGCAGTGTGTGATGCTGAAGAATTCTTCGTCCAGAGGACCATTCACAGCAGGGCCTAAGTTCACTGGCACAGTCCAGTTCGTCCATGAATCATCCAAACGGGTTGTCATAAAGATGTCATATCCACCAAGACCATTGTGACCTTTTGAAGCGAAGTACAATGTTTTATTATCACAAGCCAGGTAAGGAGAAGACTCTTCCAAAGCCGAGTTGATCACACCACCCATGTTCACAGGTTCAGTAGCATACTCACCATTCCAGAAACTTACATACAAGTCACGGTGTCCAACGCTTTCCGCACGCTCAACAGCAGAGATGATCACACCAGCCTTCAGCGATACATAATGATTACCATGTTCGGATATGTTGTAGTCATCCAGGATGTTGATAGGAGTAGGGAAAGACCACTCACCGTTAACGTTCACACTGTATGAAACACCAGGCTTCATCTTACCTTTCTTGGTATAGGTGTTACCCAGGATCAACGTGTCACCAGTTTTACTAACACTTTCAATAAAGTTCGGGCCATCATTGTTCAGAAAGCCAGGCATACGGATCGGTTCAGACCAGGTGTTGGCGATAGAATCATATAATGAATACCAAATGTCCTCCGCATCAACCTCACCATTCGTGTTGTTAGGATGTGCAACGCGGCTGAAATACAAGCGGTCACCATTTGGGGCGAAAGCAGGTTTTAGTTCAGCAAAGGGGCTGTTGATGGATGAACGCATCGGAACAGCTTTTGCATTCACGTTTACGTTCTCTGCAATGTTGATGACTTTACCGGCAGTCTTTACAGGACCGGCAGGAAAGTGCGGGTCAGACTGAAGAGTCTGGGCCGAAGCAAAACATGAGTACAAACTCATGATTACAAATACGCTGAGGTACATCGCTGCGGAAGTTCCTCTTTCGGTGATTCTGGTCTTGAGTGTCATATTTTTGTTGTTTTCGTTTTGTTTGTTTTTAGTTGTTGTCGTTTGACAAGTCAAAGGTGAGGGATGCACCAGCCGAATCCTTCAGGGTAAACCGGATTCGCACTAAATCAGGAAAAAACATCGATTTTGAGGTTGATTCCAGGCTTTTCGACAAGATCCAGGGTTATATAAAATGGATTGAGATAAGAAGTTCTCCCTATGCCCTGAGTTCTGAAATCAGGAATTACCGGATGCTCTCGGGGTTTACCCTGAGAAATGAATAGGAGTAACTCCCATCCTATGTAAACATATAGGGTTCTTTAAAATACATTATCCAAACTAATTAACCCCAAAACAATGCTGAGCCAGGAAGTTGAAATACTCATGGTGGAGGACAATATCAATGATGCCGAACTCACCATGCGAGCCTTAAAGAAACATCACCTGGTCAATAATATGATCCATCTCACAGATGGTGAACAGGCGTTGGATTTTATTTTCGGTACAGGGAGCTATTCTAATCGCGACACCAGTCACCTGCCAAAGGTTATTTTTCTGGATTTGAAAATGCCTAAAGTAAATGGGTTGGAAGTTCTGGAGAAGGTCAAGTCAGACCCGCGCACAAAAGCAATTCCAGTGATTATTCTTACTTCTTCTGAAGAAGATCCGGATATTAAAAGATCATACGAATTGGGAGCCAATAGTTATATCGTCAAGCCCGTTGAATTTTCAAATTTTTCAAAAAAGATAGCGGAGTTGGGAATGTACTGGATGGTGATTAACAAACTGAAATAGCGCATGAAGGCACAGCGTCTACTCCCCCTGCTGTTTTCAAGCTTTTCATATCTCTTACTCCCGGCACAAAATCAGGAAGAGGTATCTTCAACTGATAAGCTTAAAAAACTCAGTATTGAAGAATTACTGGAACAGGAAGTATCATCTGTTTCAAAACGTGAAGAGAAATTAAGTGAAACGGCATCCTCGATTCAGGTGTTGACATCTGAAGATATCAGGCGCTCTGGTGCAACATGCATCCCGGAAGCTTTACGTTGGGTAGCAAACCTCCATGTGGCGCAAAAGAATTCTCACGATTGGGCCATCAGCGCACGAGGATTTAATACAGACCTTGCTAACAAACTCCTTGTATTGATTGACGGCAGAACAGTATACACGCCTTTATTTTCAGGTGTTTTCTGGGATCGGCAGGATTATTTGCTGGAGGATATCGATCGCATCGAAGTAATCAGCGGCCCAGGAAGCACCTTGTGGGGTTCAAATGCTGTTAATGGTGTTATTAATATTATCACAAAAAAAGCTTCCGAAACAAAAGGCTTCTATGTTGAAGCCGGTGGAGGAACACAATTGAGAGGATTTGCAGGTTTACGTTATGGAGGAACAATTGGAACGAATGGTTCCTTCCGTGTTTATGGAAAATATACGGATCGTGATGATGCTGTTTTTCCGAATGGAGAAGACGCATCCGATGCCTGGAACATCGGGCAGGCTGGTTTTCGTATCGATACCCGATTTTCGGAAAAGGATCAATTCACGTTTCAAGGCGATTTTTATAATGAAGAGGTAGGTCTGTCAACGGGAGGAGAAACAGATGTTTATGGTGGCAATCTCCTCAGCCGGTGGACTCGCAGTTTTTCAGAACATTCATCACTGCGCGTCCAGTTGTACTATGACCACACTTACTTTAATCAACCGGTTCCTGAATCTACCAATGAAAATGGTTCGCTGGTATTTTCCCCAGCAGGAAAATTGAAGGATGATTTGGACACCTATGATTTTGAATTACAACACAATTTTAATCTGGGTAACCGAAACAGCATAGTTTGGGGGCTGGGTTATCGCAGAACACATGATGAAGTGAAAAATGCTCCTGGCCTTGCTTTTTCTCCAGACGTTTTAGACAGAGACTTGTTTAACGTTTTTATTCAGGATGAAATTAAGGTCATAGATAAACTTTTCTTAACCCTCGGCACCAAGGTAGAGCACAACGATTATACAGGCTTCGAGTATTCTCCCAGTACACGATTGCAATGGAATCTTACTACCAAACAAACACTTTGGGCTGCCGTTTCACGCGCAGTCAGAATTCCTTCCCGCATCGACAGGCATGTGAGAATCCCGACACCCGGACTTTCTTTTTTGGGTATCGATAATCTGTTGGTTGGAGGTGAGAATTTTAAATCAGAAACCGTCATAGCGTATGAGTTGGGCTATCGTTCACAGATTGGTTCAAAAGTTTCAGGTTCTCTCTCATCATTTTATAATGTCTATGATCGCATACGAAGTACAAGTGAAAGCCCTCCTGATATGTTCGGGTTCACATTTCCATTCTATTATGAGAATAACCTGGAAGCCGAAACGTATGGTCTGGAGTTAAACATTACCTGGCAGGCGCTGAATTGGTGGCGGCTTAGAGGGGGTTATAGCTTACTCGAAGAAGACGTCAGAATAAAAGAAGATAAGGAAGATTTTAACAATTCTCTGAACGAAACTGCTGACCCTCAAAATAGATTCATGCTGCGCTCTTCTATGAACCTGCCTGGTAATCTCGAGTTTGATATGTCATTTCGGTGGATTGATGCTTTCCAATTCAACAGCAGTGGAGTAGCCGATACTGTTTCTGCTTATTCTGAATTGGATATTCGTCTGGCATGGCAACCAACAAGGAGTATTGAAATTTCTATAACAGGTCAAAACCTGCTAAGCAATCATCACGCGGAGTACGTGATTTCAAATCCAAATCCACGGGCGGAAATAGAAAGAAGTGTTTATGGAAAAGTGATATGGCATTTCGTAAACAATTAATGTTTTTAAAAAACCCAATATCAGCTTATCTGCTATTGGTTCTCCTACCGTTGCCGGCAGTAACGCGTCCGCAGGCGCAATCAACTTCAGAGTACCAGATCAAGGCAGTCTTTCTTTTTAATTTCACCCAGTTTGTCGAGTGGCCTGAAAGTTCATTTCAGAGCGCCCAATCTCCGATGATCATTGGAATATTAGGACATGATCCTTTTGGTTCCTACCTGGATGAAGCCATTAAAAATGAAAAAGTTAAGGATCACCCCATAACGGTCAAACGTATTTCAGATGTTGGACAAGCGAAGGATTGCCACATGCTGTTTATTAATATGCCAAATCCTGGTCGCCTGAAGGAAACCCTGGCAAGCGTGAAAGGAAAAAATATCTTAACAATCGGTGACACGCATCATTTTGCGAAAAGCGGAGGAGTGATCCGGTTTTATACCGACAACAATAAGATCCGCATTCGCATTAATCTGCAAGCAGCAAAAGAAAATGGATTAATCATCAGCTCAAAATTATTGCGACTTGCAGACATAGTTGAAACTGGAAAAAGCTAAAGGATGTTTAAGGGCTTATCGATACAAGGAAAACTGATGAGGGTTATCATGATAACCTCACTTTCAGTTTTATTGTTAACCTGCTCCTCATTTTTTGTGTACGAATACATAACATTCAGGCAGGAAAGTATAAGAGAGCTCACTACACTGGGTCATATCATAGCGAGCAATACAACCGCCCCGTTGGCTTTCGATGATCCGGAATCTGCAGTAGAAGTTCTGTCGGCTCTTAAAGCTGAATCACATATTATGGCAGCGTGCGTTTTCGATGAGGAGGGCAAGTTGTTTTCATATTACCCGGCTGAAATTTCAAAAAACTCTCTTCCAAAATCTCCGGGAGCGGAGGGATATAGTTTTAGCAATTCATACCTGGATGGATTCCAGCAGATAAAGCAAGGCAATAAAAACCTGGGCACACTTTATTTACGAACTGATCTGGGCGCTATCTACCAGCGCTTTCAATTGTATGGAATAATTGCATTGATCATCATCTTGCTGTCGTTGGTGATGTCATACTTCCTGTCAAAAATTTTGCAAAAGAAAATTTCAAATCCCATTGTGCAATTGGCCCAGGCAGCAAAGGAAATTTCAGACAAACAGGATTATTCTGTCCGAGCTGCCAAATTTGATGATGATGAGTTGGGATCTCTCACAGATTCGTTTAATGAAATGCTCAATCGAATTCAGTCACAAACGGATGCCTTGTTGGAAAGCAACACAAAAGTTCAATCTGTTATTAACTCCGCATTGAGTGCGGTAATTATCATGAACCAGTCAGGTGTCATAACGGATTGGAATGAACGAGCTGTAAAAATATTTGGGTGGAGCGCAGAGGAAGTTATAGGGGTTGAACTGGCCGGTATATTGTTGCCTGAGCGGTACCGGGTTGCCCACAGAAAAGGCTTAGTTGACTACTTCAATACCGGCAAAGGGCCGGTATTGAATAAAATAGTTGAGCTAAGTGCGTTGCGCAAGGATGGTACTGAATTCCCGGTTGAGTTATTGATTTGTACACTATCCACTGGTAATGTAACATCGTTCTGCGGTTTCGTAACGGATATCACTGATCGCAAGCGTGCAGAAGAGGAGATTGAATCATTCAATCAAAAATTAGAGCAA
>DASTYM010000058.1:0-9726 GCA_035764995.1 Cyclobacteriaceae bacterium
ATATAATGTTCAAGATCTTTAATGATGCCTTTTTGTTCTTCAATGATGAAGCGCACTAAATCTCCTATTGAAATCATTCCCATTACTTTTCCGCTATCTACAACTGGTAAGTGCCTGATATGCTTATCCGTCATCACTTTCATACAATCTTCAATACTGCTATCGGAAGTGACTGTGACAGGATTCTGAGTCATGAGTTCCTTGATCAAGGTATCTTTTGATGATTTTCCCTTAAGGATCAATTTCCTGGCATAATCCCGTTCTGTAAAAATTCCGAGCAGCTTTCCCTGAGGGTCACATATCAATAAACTGCTGATGTTCTTTTCAGACATCGTTTCGATGGCCTTATACACGGTAATGGAAGGCTCCACTGACACTACAACACCCCCCTTGGCCTGTAAAATATTCTTTACTTTACCCATAGAGAAATCGTTTGCATGAGATGATTTGAAGGTAATACTTTTTACCGGAAATGCAAGTGGAATTACCTCCGAGTGGCAAGCATTTAAAACTAATTGATTACAACCTTCATCCTACTTGCAGGTCTATCATGCATATAACACTCTGAATATGAAACGAATTATACTGATTGCAATAATTTTTGGATTGGGCTCACCATTAGCTGCTCAGGAAATCCAGAAAGTAATGGAAAGCAGGGCCCGTGAAATGCATCGCGTAATCGGACTTTCAGATAAGGAACTGTGGAAAAAATTCATGAAGGAAAATTATACGCAGGCCCTGATCGACAAGCCAATGCGGGCTGTGACAGAGACTTCCGGCAACGGCTCAACAAATTCGTCATCCACAAGCCAACCCAAGTCAACCGATAATCTGGAAGCAAAAGCGGCCATGTTTCAGCGGCTACATGATGATTTCGGAAAAAGTAAAATTCTTTCTATTACGCCAGCCGATGGCAAAGTGGAAATGGTTGTTAAAAATGAGGATGGTCTGGGCGGCACTTTTATCCTAAAATTTGAAAAGAATAAACCCTACCTGATTGAAGGGCTGGGTATCGAAGTTCAGGATATAGACCGATAATTTGGTTTACCGGTCTTCAAGACTTTACTTTAGGTGATGCAAGCTATTTTTTTTTACATCGCCTACCCTTTTATTTATCTGATTGCTGTACTACCCTTCCCTGCATTGTATAAACTCTCTGATATCCTTTACTATTTGCTGCGCCTTAGTGGTTATCGAAAGGAAGTAGTGTATAAGAATCTTCGTAATTCGTTTCCGAATAAAAGTGAACAAGAAATCGATGCGATCGGAAAATCTTATTTCCGGTATTTATGCGATTTGATATTGGAAACATTGCGCACACACCGGATGTCAGAAAAAGAATCAAGGGAACGCTGTACATTTCATAAAACCGATTGGCTTGATAAGCTTCAAGCTGAAGGGAAGAGCTTCATCATTGTGATGGGGCACTATGGAAACTGGGAATGGGCCGGCCCTAGTTTTACACTTAACACAGGTTTTCAACTAGTCGTGATTTATAGGCCGCTTTCTAATATCTACTTTGAAAAAATGATGTGCAAAATGCGAACGCGGTTTGGGACCAGGATTACACCGGTTAACCTTACACTGCGTGATATGGTTGCAAATCGCGGAAGCGTAACGGCAACGGCTTTTATTGCCGACCAAACGGCTACTAAAGACAATGCATACTGGATGACATTCTTAAATCAGGATACTGCGGTTTTTACAGGACCTGAAAAACTGGCTATCAAGTTTAATTATCCGGTGGTGATTATGAATATCCATCGCCCAAAAAGGGGATATTATGAGGTATTCCCGGAGCTTCTCATTCCTGACCCAAAAAACACAACAGAAAATGAGATCTGTGAGAAGTTTATGAATCGGCTTGAAATGGAGATATTGAAAGATCCTACCATTTGGCTCTGGTCTCACCGCAGGTGGAAGCATAAGAGAACTGTTTAAAGGGAGTAAATTAGATAGTTTTGCTTACCTTTGGAGTTCCTTAAACCTAAACCGCTGGCCTACTTTATGTGTTCTGGTAAAGAGTTAATTCTCATAAGCAAACAATTTACAGGTGAACACCGGCTCCGAAGTTGGCTTGAGATTCTGACCACCGTCCTTCTTGCTGCTTCACTCTTCACCATCTCCATTCTGAATACGATTCCTTTAGCCGCTCGTTTTGTTGTAGGTATTGGATGCGGACTGCTTTATGTGCGGATGTTTGTTATCTACCACGATTATCAGCATCGTGCCATCCTGCAAAACTCAGTAGTTGCATCATGGCTGATGAAATCAATTGGAATTTATTTGTTGGCTCCGGAGGCCGTTTGGAAACGTACGCATGAACATCATCACAACAACAATTCAAAGTTGACAATGACAGGTATTGGGTCATATCCAACCATTTGTAAAACCAGATACCTTAACCTGACGAAGCGCGAAAAACGAATTTATCTGATCAATCGCCATCCACTGACAATCATCTTTGGATATTTCACCTTGTTCATTTACTGGTTGAATGTAAAAACGCTTTATCAAAGTACAGCCAAGCACTTGGATTCACTCCTGGCGCTCGTTTTACATGCCACGGGAGCGTTTCTTATATGGAATTTCCTCGGCTTCGGTGCTTTTATGATCACCTGGTTCGTGCCATTCTTTCTTGCTTTCGGAATGGGCTCTTATCTTTTTTATTGTCAGCATAATTTTCCAGGAGCCAAGTTTTGCGAAAATCATGATTGGACCTATGTGAATGCAGCGATCACATCAACGAGCTATATGCCGATGAATCCATTCATGCAATGGATTACAGGAAACATCGGTTATCACCATGTGCACCATGTAAACTCACGGATTCCTTTTTACAGGTTGATCGAGGCCTTTGAAAATATGCCTGAACTTAAGAATGCACCAACAACTTCCTGGAGCCCGATTGAAATGATGAGGTGCATGCGATTAAAATTATGGGATCCTGAACAGGATAAAATGATTACCCTCCGACAGCTTCGTAACTCCCTGAAGAATCCAAAGTTTGTAACTCAGTAAGAACCTGGCAGATTAATCTATTCTTGATTTGCTGTGTAAACTAGCCTTTTACAGGCACCACCAGTTTAACGTCCGACCACTCGAAGTTAATATTGATACCGCCATCGGTCGGAGTAAGGCTGATTGTGAACTGTTCTACAGGTGCAATTCGCTCAACCGGAATTTTTGTCTTCATTACATCAAGCGATGGGTCGGGTTCAAACACACCCCATACGCCCAGTTCGCTATTCGCAATTATTTCAAACTCAGAAGGGCCTGGTATTGCATAAAATCGATATGATCCTGCTTTGAGTGAATTGCCATTGATTGTAACATCTTTGTTTAAAGTAATTTCAGTTGCTTCGTTCGCACCCAACCGCCAATAAACACCATATGGTTGCAGGGCACCCTGGTCTTGTGTTCCAAAGATTACCCGGCCGCGCACTGAAGGCCTGCTGTAGGTAACAGACACGGAAAGGTCTCCACTTGTAAGTTGCGCTGCACCCCGAGGGCTCAAATTATAATTACGATAATTCAAATATGCGATGGCAGCTGCAAGGATCAGAACAATGGCAACTACTCCGATAATAATTTTCTTTTTCATAAGTGAATCCTGTTTGTGGTGATGTTGAATAAATACAAGGTAGATAAAGTTGAACTCACTTTCTCTTTATTTTACGTAGCCATTGATTAGCTTCCCTGGCACGTCCTATTTTACCTTCTTTTATCAGTTCTGCCAGCCTTTGATTCATCTGACCTTTTGATGTGAGGTGAAAATAACCACAATCTTCACATTGATAGACCGCAATGGGGCCCCCTCCTCTATGTTCAAATTGGGAGTGCGATTCAATGAGCGCTTCTTCGGCCAGCTCTTTGGACTGATACACCCTTTTATTCGAAACGCATTTGATCATTATCTGAAATTACCTGCTAATTTTGCGGTTCAAATTAAATCGTAATGAAGATAGCAGAAATCCACACAAAGAAAGGCGTTATGAAGATTAAGTTCTTTGAAAAAGACGCCCCAAAAACGGTTAAAAATTTTATTGATCTGGCAGACCATAACTTTTATGACGGGCTGATTTTCCATCGCGTAATACCAAACTTCGTAATACAGGGCGGTTGCCCCAACGGCATTGGCAATGGTGGACCTGGCTACAAAATTGATTGCGAATTAACGGGCGATAACCAATATCACGACCGTGGCGTTCTTTCAATGGCGCATGCTGGCAGAAATACCGGAGGCTCTCAATTCTTCATTTGTCATAGCCGGCAAAATACCGCTCACCTGGACCGCAATCACACGGTTTTTGGCAAAGTTTACGAGGGACTTGATGTGATTGATCAAATCCGTCAGGGCGATGTGATGGAAAAGATTGTAATTAAAGAGGTGGACAATATCTAAAACAAAGAAGCCCCCGAAAGTATCGGGGGCTTCTTTTACTTTCTATTTCTTTGGTGAAACCTTGCTGTTGGTTGGCAGCATTTGCGGCTGTTTGAAATCGTCTTTTGAAACCGCACTCTCCTTTCCCAAGTACATCCAATTAATACTGTTTGAATACTTGTTGAAAACCGTATTGAGATCTTTTACGGTTACCTTATCAACATCACTCATAAAAGTTTCTGTATACTTCCAGCTTCCGGTTATTTCTGCGACACCGAGCCACATGCTTTGTGTATCATTAGTTTCCAATCGCGAATAGTGGCCGGTTAAGAATCGTTCCTTCTTATCCTTCAATTCCTTCTCCGTGAATCCCTGATTCTTTACATTGTTAATTTCGCTCACCATCACCTGCAGGGTTTGCTTTGGATCAGTGCTAGAGGCATAGAAAACAGCTTGCGGGCTTGACACCAAATTGCCGGTGTAGTAAGCAGCCGGTGCATAGGTGAGACTGCGTTTCGTACGAAGTTCAACGAAAAACCGATCTCCCATAATTGACATCGCCAGGCGGATCGGTACTCCGTCCTTATCCTTCAATGATGGCACGCTCATCATACCTTTGATATAGTTGGTTGCAATGTCTCGGTTCTCAATAGTAACACCCTGCGTAATCAGTGGTCTTGGCTCTGCTGGTGCAGATGTCACATTGCCTAACTTGCTTAATGTTGCGTTTATCTTTTGCGTAAGGTCGGCTTCGGTTACATTTCCTACAACCACCAGGAACACATTTTGCTTGCCGGCAATTTTTTGATAGTGCTTCATAACTTGCTCAAGGGTAATCTTGCTTAGGCTCGTTGGAGTTCCGTATGGAATCTTAGAATAATTCTTTCCCGCGAAAGCCATTTCCATGCTCTTATTATCGAGATAAGCATCCGGGTTACTTTCATTTTCCTTCGCACCCGCTTCGATCTTGCCTTTTACGATGTCGAATGACTTTTGATCAAAGCGTGGGTTCACAATAGCATCTGCAAATAGCTTCCATGAATCATCCCAATACGTTTTGATACACGAAAGGTCGATGGTGCTATAATCAAGAGACGTTCCATACGAAACGGCTGCTCCAATTTGCTCCAACGCTGTTCCGTACTCTGTCATGGAAAGGGATTTAGTGCCTCCTTCAGTAACAACGTTTAACGTGAGGGCCTCAATTCCTTCGTCCGCTTTGGAGTAGTTAGCAGCTCCGCCACGGATGAAAAGTCGGGCGCTCACAACTTCTTTTGTGGACGACTTGAAGATAACTTTAATCCCTCCTACGGTAAACTCTTTTACTGCACCGTCCTCAATGGGTGCCATGGCAATACCACTCAAGAGCAGAACAATCAGTACGGTTAATTTGAATATCGATTTCATAGTTGATTACTTTTTAAGATTGATACTTGCTTCCAATGCAGGACGTGCCTCTTTTGTTGTGAGAATTCCAACCACGTGTGGCTTCCCTTTGATATACTTCGATACATACCTCTTAATATCATCACGGGTAACCTTGTTCAGGTTCTCAACATAGTTGGTATAATACTCGATGGAAGCCGATGCCCACCAAAACGTAACGGTGTGAATAAAATTAGATGTTCTTTCACGGCCTCTTGCATCATCAATGGCTAATAATCTCTTCGCGGTTGCCAATTGCTCATCGCTGAAATATGCGTCACTGTCCCACTGATTGACTTGCTCATCAACTTTTGCCAACACGTCATTTATCTTTTGCGGATTAGGTATAACAACCATCTGGATTGGCCCGGTGTATTTACAAGTGGTGTAACTGATACCCGCATAATATGCCAGCCCTGCATCCACGAGTTCCTGCTGAAACTTGGATGACTTCTGTGAAAGAATAAATGAGAACACATCCGCAGCATAAGTAGCCTGCAGGTCGTTCCTGGTATCAGGACCATGCCAGCTTGATAAGATATAGTTGTTGGTAGTATTCGGGTTTTCTGTGAAGAATAATTCAGTTCCCTTTAATGGTGCAAATTCAGGAATCGGATATTTTACGAACGGATCGAAATCGGAGGCCCGCCACGTTCCAAAAACTTCTTCAGCTTTCTTGAAAACTTCTGTGTGATTGGCATCACCAGCGATCACCAAAATAGAATTGTTAGGATAGTAATACTTATTCTGGATTGTGCGCATCTTTTCAGTGGTTGCTGTCAAGATCACATTATGATCCCCAATCACGTTTTTCCGACTATAGTTCTCGCCCCAGAGTTTGCGATCCATATCCTGAAACAGAAAGAAAGCAGGATTTGATTCGGCACGCTGAAATTCGCCATCAACCACGGGGTTTTCGTTTTTCATTTCCTTTTCGTCAAACATCGGATAACGAATGGCCGAATTCATAAATGCCAATCCTTCATTCAGGAATTTCTTATTGAGGGTAAAGAAGTAATTCACGCGCTCATTGGATGTCGTTCCATTCCAGTTCATTCCTAACTCCTGCGTTCGACTCAAAAAAGCCTCCTGATTCGGGATATCCTTGTTGGCCTTAAAGAACATATGCTCATATAAATGAGAAAGCCCGTTGTATTCTGGTGACTCAGTATAAGAGCCATTCTTAACACAAATCTCAACCGTAATAAGTGGAACCGTTCGATCTTCAATAACAAGTACTTCCAATCCATTTTTAAGCTTCGTAAGGAAAAAATTAGAAGGAAGTTTTTGCGCACTGAGCACCGAAGTAAGAAGTGTCAATGCCATTAACAATGAGAGAGGTTTTTTCATATTTTTTATGGGATTTAGAAAACTTAAGGTAATCAAAGATTATTGTGAGATCAAGAAAATAACCTTTCATCTCCTGAATTGTCGCGTTAACACCCTCTGTCCTGAGAAACGAATAAAAAAGGCTACCTTTCATTGCATGTTTTTGAAATTTTAACTCTTTGTAAATATGAAATCATATTTAATTCCGTTTATAGTAGTTTCCACCGTTGTTGCGTCCGTAGCGCAGCGTTCGGCTCCCGATCAGCTTGAAACTTCAAAAGGCAAATTAACCATCCAGCCCATCCTTCACGGCACGGTTGTTTTAACATGGGATGGCAAAACAATTTATGTTGACCCTTATGGTGGAACCAAAGCATTCAAGGGTATAGCAGCGCCTGATTTAGTTCTGATTACTGATATTCATGGCGATCATTTAAATCAGGCAACCCTCGACTCGATTAATCTAACGAATGCAACAATTGTAGCGCCTCAAGCTGTAGTTGATAAGCTTCCGGAAGCAATGAAGGCCACGGCTGTTGTTGTGAATAATGGCGACAGTTCGGAACAGAAAGGAATTTCGATTTCTGCAATACCAATGTACAACCTGCCCGAAGCAGCAGATTCACGCCACACAAAAGGAAGAGGCAATGGATACATTTTGACACTGGGAGGAAAAAAGATTTACCTATCTGGTGACACCGAAGACATTCCAGAAATGCGTTCACTCAAGGATATTGATGTTGCGTTTGTTTGTATGAATCTTCCTTTTACCATGGATATTAATCAGGCATCGAGTGCTGTATTAGAATTCAAGCCCAAAGTCGTTTACCCTTATCACTATCGCGGACAAGGCGGGTTAGCTGATATAGAAGGGTTTAAGAAATTGGTGGATGCCGGGAATGGTAAAATTGAGGTAAGGCTGAGGAATTGGTATCCTAAATAACCATCTGTCACACTACCTTTAATTTCATTTCAATCGGCTCCCACCATTTCATTACCGGGAATTGTTTATTAAGCATTAGCGGCTCTCCTATTTGAGGCGTTGCTACTGGAACGTTCAACTCTCTTGCTTTCCTTATAGCTCGCTCTATTGGTTCATTCCAAGGATGAAGGGAAAGCGTGAATTTTCCCCAATGCACAGGCATAAAAGCCTTAGCATTTAAATCAAGACAGGCCTGCGGTGCTTCTTCTGGCATCATGTGAATGAAGGGCCATTGCTCGTTGTATTGTCCGCATTCAAGTATAGCCAGATCAAAAGGACCGTATTGGTCACCGATTGTTTTGAAAGCAGCATCGTACCCCGAATCGCCACCAATAAAAATAGAGTATGAATCAGATTTCAAAATGAATGAACTCCATAAGGTTTGATTCCGCTTAAAAAGTCTTCCTGAAAAATGTCTTGAAGGCGCTGCCATGATTTCTACTCCATGGACAAAAGTTTTCTTTTCCCACCAATCAAATTCGACAATCTTCTCTTTCTCAATTCCCCAATATTCGAGATGCTCTCCTACCCCTAATGATGTATAAAACATCTTCACTCTCGACTTTAATTTTTTGATGGTATCGTAATCGAGGTGATCGTAATGATCGTGTGTAAGGATTACGAGGTCGATCGTTGAAGGCATATCTTCTACAGAATAGTTGACCGCATTCTCGTATCGCTTTTTGCCCAGGAATTGAATAGGCGAAGGCGTCATACTGAAGACAGGGTCAACCAGAATATTTTGACCGTGAATTCTGATCAAATATGATGAATGACCAAACCAAATAATCACCGGTTCCAGGGCGGCCAAATGATTGAGATCGGTCTTAATGGCTGGCAGTACTTTTGATGGTTGACGATTTACTCCTTTGCTAAAGAATTGAACAATCATCCTGGGATAAGAGACACCTTCGGCCAACATCGGTGTTGGTGAAAGGTTTTGAAAACTACCTTCTCTATAATGAGCCGATTTTTGAATCCGCTCCAATCGTTTTCCTTCGGGCAGTTTTCCAAATGATCTTATCATATCAGTAATGACTTACTGAGTAGTCGGAACGAGCAAGGTAAATATTGTAGCCTAGCTACCAATTAGTGAGATTAACCAGTTTGGAAATATCCCAATGATAATTGTAAGCGTAAGTAATAAGGCTGTCAGGACGTTTTCTGAAGTAGAGGGTTTTGCAGGGCTACCAACAGGCTCCTTCATAAACATGGTAATGATGATCTTAAAGTAATAATAAGCACCAATAAGAGATGTTACTACAGCAACACAAACCAAACCAACGAAGCCATGATCTACAGCAAGGGCAAACACCAGGTATTTACCGAAGAATCCAGGCAGCGGAGGAATACCTGCTAATGATAGCAGCGCCAGTGTCATGGCAACAGCAATGAATGGATTGCGCTTGAAGAGACCGTTAAAACTATCGATAGACAAATTACCTTGTTCACGCTCAATCATGCGGAAAATAGCGAATGCGCCCAGTGAGGAAGCTGCATATGCTATCAGGTAATAGAACACTACAGATGACGATGATACCGGGTCAGCCAGAAAACCTAACAAAATATATCCAACATGGCCCACGCTTGAGTATGCCAACAGGCG
>DASTYM010000059.1:0-2008 GCA_035764995.1 Cyclobacteriaceae bacterium
CGTAGCCATGGGCTTGGCTATGGGGCTAAGCGAAGAGTTTATGAAAGAAATGCTGAAACTTGTTCACCACGAATCGATTCAGGTTCAAACAAAGGTGATGAATAAGATTGAAGAGCGGGTATAAAAAAAAGAAAGCTCTGCATCGACTATGCAGAGCTTAACTTCTACTCTACCTAAACCTATAACGCTGGCTGGAAAATTTTAATTTTTCCGTCATTCTCTGAGCTCACTACAAGCAAGCTTTTTCCGTTCGGGCTATCCTCTGCACTGATGAGGAAAATTCCTTCCGGGGCATCGCCCACTGTGAGCATCTTCAAAAACTCAGGTGCTGTTGGCGTAGTGATATCATAAATCATTACTGCATCCGCACGCTCAAGGGCAACAAAAGCGTATGTTTTCCCATTGACCGTGGCCACACATAAACCTTCTGGCTCAACGCCTTTGTCATCGCTTCTGCCATCATCGTACTGAGCTGAGTTAACCGCAATGAGATCGGCCTCCAAATTTTGTTCATCGTAAACGAGCGCACCCGTTGTTCCATCCCAAATACTGAATGAACGGCCACCAAAAGCATAAAGCTTATCAAAATCGTTATCGCTACCGGTATCGCCAATGCTGGTGGTAATGTTTAATCGTCCCAATTTTGCATCCAGTTTGAGTGTTGCACCATCCGGAAATGCAGATGCATCGAGGCTGATGCCGTTGATTCTCTTCGCCTCATTATAACCGGCCCATTCGCGAACGTCACCTTCGTTGGCAGAAACTACATAGTTTGTTCCACCCATGCTAAATGTACCAATAGCATCCGGCAGGTAAAATCCATAAACCTTTGCATTCACAAAGGCAATGCCTCCGTCTGAATTGCTGGGATCTAACATATTACCTGAAGCGTTCCAATCTTTAGTACCAAGTGGAAAAATTCCGTTGATCGTTTTTGACGTGAGGTCGATTGTAGCAATACCATTATTTTCCTGCAGGGAAACCCATGCGGTCTTTGAGTCTTTAGAAACCGTGATGTATTCGGGTTCAACATCCTTGTCGAGTGTTGCATTTGGTCCGAACACTCTGAAACCGCTGCTTTCCAAGGCAGCCTCCTGTGAATTGAAGCCAGAGAAATTCAAGGTTGTAACAGAATATCCGTTAACCGTAATAATTGAAACCGTACCAAGCGGGTCGATCGCATAACTATCACTTGGTTCACCTTCGTTAGCAGATAAAATATATTTTCCGTCTGGCGAGAAAGTCACCATGTCAGGAAGTGCACCAACCTCTACCTGAGCGACAGGGGTTGCCTGAAAATTGGCTTCCAGTTCTTTGGTATTCCAAACAACAATAGTTCCGTTGTCCGTTTTCAAAGCGCCTTCAACTGCGGCTGCTAGCAGCCCATTAGACACTGCTACGCTGTTTACATTTCCGCCAAGAGCCGAGATATCCATTGAACCAATATACTCTGGGGTAGCAGGATCTGATAAATCCCAAATGTCAATCGACACTCCAACGGCATTGTTAACTGTAAACAACAGATTAGTGGAAGGGTCAAAAGCAGTTATTTCACCGGCAGTAGCTCCACCAGGCAAGGTAATTTCACCAAGTTCTTCGAAAGAGGAGTAATCTTCTTTTATAGCAGGTTCATCATCGCTACAGGATGCAACAAAAAATGCCAGTAGGGTCAGACAGAGTAAAGGTTTTTTCATGTTGAAATTTTTTTCTGCAAAAAAGTCAACAGATGCTTTGAATCAGTTACTCACAGTTTATGGTTTTGTTAAAAGGGATCGTAGAAAAACAACTGCAGATTTTCTATACTTTATCAGAATGTTAATAATTGGAATTCAGCTCTCCGTGAACTCTGTGTTCATTTCCTCTGTGACCTCCTATGTTTAAAAAGTAATAGAAAATGGGAATTTCCACAGTAAGTTAGGTACCAATAAATTTGATTTTTAAAGGTGAAAAGGGGTGAGAGTACATCCGTGACCAAACAGTCTTTAAGACATGTTGACACAGAGACATT
>DASTYM010000060.1:0-3510 GCA_035764995.1 Cyclobacteriaceae bacterium
GTAAATATTATATAGTTAATAATTATTATGTATGAAATTAGAGAGGCGGATAAATTTGACCTTCACTTTTATCCTGAAGTTCAGCAAGAGTTAGTTATCATTTCGAGACGTCTAAAGGAAATCACAGGTGATCATAAGGCAGAGATAGTAATCTCGTTCTTTAAGGATCATTGCATCAGGACGGAATGGTTTAAATCAAACGACGATGTCATAAAACTTATTACATCCCGGCTCTTTGGTACAGAGCACATCGAGGCGCTTTTCAAGGGCTGTAAGCATAATCGTGAATTCTTAAATGATTTCGAGCGATGCATCTCCACCTCACTTGCTTAGAATTTTACCGGAACATTTAAATAAGTACCTGCATCAAATCTGTAACAATGCGCCAACTCAAAATCGTTAAGCAGATAACCAATCGGGAAAGTCAATCCTTAGACAAATATTTGACGGAGATTGGAAAGGTAGATCTGATTAGCGCTGAAGTGGAGGTGGAACTTGCTAAGCGGATAAGAGAAGGAGACGAGATAGCGTTGGAAAAACTAACTAAAGCCAATCTGCGTTTTGTTGTGTCGGTTGCAAAACAATACCAGAATAATGGACTCACGTTGGGCGATATGATCAATGAAGGAAATCTTGGCCTGATAAAGGCAGCGAAACGGTTCGATGAGAAGCGAGGCTTTAAGTTTATTTCTTACGCAGTCTGGTGGATTCGGCAATCAATCATGCAGGCGCTCGCTGAGCAGTCACGGATCGTACGCTTGCCCTTAAACCGGGTTGGGTCATTAAATAAAATCAACAGAACATTCGCAGACCTGGAGCAAAAATTCCAGCGTGAACCTTCCGCAACCGAGATTGCCGAGGTCATGGGAGTGACCGCAGAAGAGGTACGCGAGAACCTTATGATTGGGAATCGACACCTTTCAATGGACGCCCCATTCATCAATGGCGAGGATAACAGTTTGATAGACGTATTGCACGATAGAAATGAATCGAAACCGGATTCAGACTTAATATCAGACTCACTTTCAGTTGAAATTCAACGGGTGTTGGCGACCTTAACTGCGCGGGAAGCTGATGTTATCTCATTATACTTCGGATTGAACGACAATGCCTCAATGACCCTTGAAGAAATTGGTGAGCGTTATAATCTGACCAGAGAAAGGGTCAGGCAAATAAAAGAAATGGCCACACGAAGACTGCGTCATTCTTCGAGATCCAGAACGTTAAAAGCATATCTGGGATAATACTCATATCAGGAGTAATCGGATCAATAATTTCATCGGCTAGTTTTTGAATTTACTTCACGTTAACGCCTTTAACCGGAAAACACAGATAGAAGAAGGTTAATTGCCCTTTTTCGAAATCCATCGGGACGCAGGCAGTGTATATCTACAAGATGGATTATAGCAGAGTTTATGCCACCCGTTTCGGCTGTGCAGACGCATCGCGTATCGCTCGGGAAACCTTTCAGTATATGCATCAATTAGCCATTCAGTCAGAACGCTTTTGAAGGAACTGCTCCCGGCAAAATTATCCGATGAAATAAGCCATGGACAAGCGACTATCCATCCCGCAAAATATGGATAAATTGTCCAGCGCGAGACAACCATATCTATTGAGGGACATCAGGATGACGGCTTCTTGGGGATGGATGTCATTTTTTGAGCATATGTTTGAAAGATGACAATGAACCACTGCAACCCCGTTTAACCAACAAAAAGCCCCGGCATCGTTTTGTTGCCAGTTCTTTGACGGAAAGAGATCGTGAAATAGAGCAAATGGTCGCTGAATCAACAACCAAGCAACAATTTTGGATGCGCCTGGATAATGCTGCTAAAATCTATCCTGCCGTTCAAAGCAAAGAGCTGACGTCTGTTTTTCGGCTCTCATGTGTTTTGAAGGATCGTTTAAAAATGCAGCCACTTCTCGAGGCAGTCAATAAAATTGAAGACCGGTTTCCTTACTACAAGGTCAAGCTGGAAAAAGGTTTTTTTTGGTACTACCTTGAGTATCACGATGAGGTTATTCCTCTACGGCCGGACGTGGCAATGCCTTGCAGGGCATTCAGAAAGAACGATTTAATTTTTCGGGTTCTCGTTAAAGAAAACCAGCTAAGTGTTGAGTTCTCTCACATACTCACAGATGGTGGAGGTGGCTTCGAGTTCTTGAAAACGCTTTTGTATACATACTTTGATAGATGCTGTATTTCACTTAAAGAATCGACATTGTACCTTAGGCCGGATGAGGCGCCAGAGTCAGAAGAGTTTGAAGACGCATTCTCCAAATACTTCCAGGAAAAGATCCCGGTTCCTAGAAAGAAGCCCAGTTCTTTCCATCTCCCTTTTCAGCTGAATAATCCGCCACGCTTCAAGGTGTTGATTGTAAAGGCTCCGTTAGCCGACATATCACACCTTTCCAGGTCAAATAAAGTTTCGATTACTGAGTATTTAGTGTCGATCTACCTGCATTCGCTTCAAGAGGTATATAATCGAATGTCACCTTTTCAAAAACGAAGGCAGCGTAAAATATTCCGGGTGCAGGTGCCTGTAAACCTGCGAAAGCTTTATCCATCAAAGACAATGCGCAATTTTTCGCTGTTCGTTACTCCAGAAATTGATTTGTCCCTGGGACAATACAGCTTTGAGGAAATACTGAAGATCGTTCACCACTTCATGCAATTAGAGACTGACAAAAAGTTGATGAATAAGATCATTGCCAGAAACGTTGGCGCAGAGCGGAACATTTTACTGAAGAATACTCCGTTGTTTATTAAATCTTTGATTTTGTATTTCACGTATCGCATTGCCGGCACCAGTCGTTATAGTGGCGTTATCACAAATCTCGGGAAGGTCACCTTTGGAGAAGCTGATAAATTGATCGATCACTTCATTTTCATTCCTCCTCCGCCAAACAAGACGCTAAAAGTGAATTGTGGAGTTCTTGGGTTCAATAATAGCCTTGTAATGAGTTTCGGCAACATCACCAAATCCAGGGAGCTTGAAAGAGAATTCCTGACATTTCTGGTGCGGCAAGGGGTCGCAGTAAAAATAATTAAATGCTGATAACAGTTGAGGACATGAAAATATGCAAGCAATGTGGGGTAGAACTGGAGCCATGGATGGATGTTTGTCCGTTATGCGAAGTAGCAGTAGCTGATGGGGATACGACAAAACAAATCCGAAATCAACAGTACCCCGCTTATGACGAGAGGAAACCAGGATTGTTGAAACGCATCTTTTTGCAAATCACTTGTGTGCTTTTATTATCTGGCATCCTGGCTACAGTAATTATCAATCTCGCGATGGTTGGTCGTGTTACATGGTCGGTGTACCCTATGACGATTTGCGCGATCGTATTGTCATACGTTTTCTCACTGGGATTATGGACTACAAAACTTCTCCTTCAAATCGCAACCGGATGGGTGGCTTCTACCGCAGTACTTGTGCTTGTTCAATGGTATATAGGTGATGACTGGCCTCTTAAGCTAGCCTTGCCCATACTTTGTTCTAT
>DASTYM010000061.1:0-3020 GCA_035764995.1 Cyclobacteriaceae bacterium
CTATCTCTTCAGAAAAGAAAGAAGAGAAAGAGCAAAAAGAAAAGGACTATACGCGAAAAGAATTCAGCTACAGTTCATTCAGCCGATCCTTTTCCTTGCCCGAAAATGTTAACGAGGATGATATGAAAGCCAACTACGAAGATGGGCTTTTGAAATTAAGTGTGGCAAAAAAGGTAATCGCACAGCCTAAAGCAAAAAAGGCTATTGAGGTAAAGTAAAAAATGTTTAGAGGTTAGGTTTAGGTTAAGGTTGAAAAGCCTCCGGAGTCGCTGGAGGCTTTTCCATTCATACAATGGAGGCAATAGAAATCTGTCAATTATGAAAATTCAGATCAACGACCATCGAAAAATCTTTGCGATTCAGGAGGAGTTCAATAATCTCTTTCCTCGCCTGAAGATTGAGTTTTTAGGTAAACCGAATAAGACAGGAAGCCCCGCGCCAAAGAAAATTCATAAACCTGGCAAAAAAATTTCAGACTGTAGAATAAAGCACACGTCAGGAGAGCTGACCATTTCGCCAAACATGACCATCGCGGATCTAAAACAAATCCTGAGTGACAAGTACGGATTAACGATTAAATTATTTCGTCAATCGGGAACAGAATGGCTGGAAACAACCGACAATAACAAACTCAGTTTAGAGGAGCAGAATCAAGGAATGTCACTTTAAGGGCTTAGGTTATGTTTACAAGTCCAGAAAAAAATCCAATTTTCATCAAAAGTATCCACACGGCAATTTGGGTACTGTTTGTTGGAGTCATCTGTTTTGTTTTATGGAGTGGGATAACATCCAATATCACTGTTTACTCATGGTTAGCGGCTGCTGCCATCCTGGCTGAAGGGATTGTTCTTGCCATTTTTAAAGGAAATTGCCCGCTAACTGTTGTAGCACGAAAATATTCAAACTCTACCAAAGAGAATTTTGATATCTACTTACCTAATTGGCTTGCCAAATACAATAAATTGATCTTTACTACAATTTATGCTTTTGGTTTACTCCTGATGCTGTTCAATTTCTTCAAATCAGACACTTAATCTTTCGAACTGATAACTCTTAAATCGCTCAAAGGCTGCTCTCTCCAATTCTTCCCGGTGGTTGGGATGTGCAATTTCAATCAGTGCTTTCGCCCGTTGACGCATATTTTTTCCATACAGGTAAGCAATACCATACTCGGTAACGATATAATGTGCATGCGCTCGTGTGGTGACAACACCTGCTCCGGGTTTCAGGGCAGACACGATCCTTGAAATTCCCTTTGGTGTTGTAGATGGCAAGGCAATTATTGGCTTTCCCCCTTCCGACAAAGCTGCTCCTCTCATAAAATCCATTTGCCCTCCCACTCCTGAATAGTGATAAGTACCGATCGAATCGGAACAAACCTGGCCGGTAATATCAACTTCAATGGCACTGTTGATGGCCGTTACTTTTGGGTTTGTCCGGATAATTGAGGCATCGTTCACATAATCGATGGCCAGGACTGCAACGGACGGGTTATCGTCAACGAAATCATAAAGTCTTCGGCTTCCCAGCAGAAATCCGGTAACAATCTTTCCCCGATATTTCTTTTTAAATTCATTTGTGATTACACCTTTTTCAACGAGCGGAAGAATTCCGTCCGAGAACATTTCCGTATGGACTCCTAATTTTTGATGATTCCCAAGGCTTGCCAGAACGGCATCCGGTATTGAACCAATTCCTGTTTGCAGTGTTGCACCATTTTCAACAAGAGAGGCACAGTACGCTCCTATCCTCATCGATAGCTCAGGGATTTTTTCCTGATATACTTCGGGTAACTCGGTACTTGCATGAACAAGAGCGTCAAACGAATCTATTTTTACTATTCCATCGCCAAGTGTTCTTGGCATGCGGGGATTAACTTGGGCAATTACATACCTGGCCGATTGAATGGCTGCCAAGGCACAATCGACCGATACACCAAGTGAGCAATATCCGTGTTTATCCGGTTCAGAAACCTGAACGATCGCCACATCCAATGGAAGGATGTTCCTTTTAAAAAGGTTAGGAATTTCGCTTAAAAAAACCGGCACATAATCTCCTCTCCCATCATTTACGGCTTCACGTACATTTTGCGAAACAAACAATGAATTGATTCTGAAGCTATTCTTGTACTTTTTATCTGCAAACAACGCTTGTCCCTGCAAACTTATACTGGCCAGTTCAACGTCCCAAAGTTCATGGGAACGCTCAACCAATTTACTTAACAGATAATGTGGAGTAGCTGCACCTCCATGAACAAAAACTCGCTGACCAGGTTTAATTACCTTAACAGCTTCCTCGGCCGTAATATATTTCATTGTAAAGGGGTTTTTACAGGTTCATTTTTCAGGGAGTATGTCCAAACCAACCTGTCCGCATGGTTGGTAACATCTTCCGCCAGACTGCCATTCACCAGGTGGGCAATTCCTTTACGCCCGTGTGTACCCATGGCAATCATCTCGGCATTTATTTTTGTAGCAAAAAGATTAATGCCTTCTTCTTCATCGTAGTCATTGAAAACATTGATGGTGTAATCTTTTATCATAAATCGTGATGCAAAGTCCCGCAGACGCGACAATGTTATTCTATCGGGGGTGAAATTCGTGGGTGTATTAATATATACAATATGAAGAGTCGACTTGAAAAGAGCCTGCAACGCTTTTACTTTCATAACAAGGTCTTCCTGCTCATCGATGTCAAGTGTATTTGGGAACGCAATATTTGTGACCTTGCCACTAAAATAATTTTTCACAACCAAGACCGGTACCGGAGATCTTCTGACAATTTTTTCTGCGTTCGATCCGATAAAAAATTCCTTGAAGCCACTGGCACCATGAGAGCCCATGACAACCAGATCAATTCTCTCCGTGTTGATATAATCCAGAATTTTCTGCGAAGTGGAGCCTAGTTCAAACTTAAATTCCACCTTAACTCCTGGCTCTTGATAGGTTTCGGTCAGCGTCTTGAATTCTTGCTCCGCTTTACCTGTGATATCCTCAACGTAGGCTGTTTCAAAACCCATT
>DASTYM010000062.1:0-5058 GCA_035764995.1 Cyclobacteriaceae bacterium
GGAGTTCAGGCAATCATTTAATTGATAACAAAATGCTTATGCAATGCGAGGGTTCGGTATTGGTATTAAAAGTATTTTCTTAATTTAGTTCGGTGTCGGGGGACAGACGTGCAGGTCGGGCTAAACATTTCGCTACGTTACATTTTTTAGCCCTCCTATTTCTGCGCTTCATAAACACAAACGTTGTGGTAACTTAACCATGAACAACTTCGACCACTTTAACTTATGACTAAAATATTAATAGCAGCATTTTTAGTCTTTGGCCTTCAAACAAAGACTTCATCACAGTAGTAGAAATTAAATCAGTTAACAAAGACATATTGAGTATGGTAAGCGTTGACTGTTCAACATTTGAAGCCTGGTTTGCTGATAAAATCAAGAAGAAACAAATAACAGAAAAAGCACAGATTAATGATTTATTATCAGAATTAAAGAGCCTAAAATTACTGAGCAAACAAAACGTGACAGACACCAGAGCCACAATCACACTCAACTATCCCGATCGCACCGAGATAATTTGTGCTGACAAATTTTCAATTTATAGAAACGGGACTTATTACGAGATGACAGAAAAGTTGAAGAAAATAATTTGGTGAGTGGCTAAACAACCGCCAACAAAGTGTTTATGTCAGCAATTGCCAAAATGAGATTCATGAAATTTATACTAGGCGGGTTTGGACTGTTCTTCGGGCTGATACTTGGTGCAATTTATATAGGCATTCCGACAATTCAGGACAGGTACCTAGAACATGAAACACGAAACCAAACATTCGTAGCGTTCACCGACAGTTCAACAAAATGTGAAATTAAAGTGATTCCAGAAATACTCGACCGACTAATAGTTGAAGCCAAGTTTGACCATGTAAGCGGTGGACAAGAAATCGTAAAAGACCTCAAAATAAAAATACTCGTGGATAACAAAGAACAGGAAAGAATTTTCGACATCTACATCACAAAATTTATTAAACCGACAATGAGTTTTGACGAAGCAAGGATTAACGACTTTAATGAACTTCCGACAAATTCAAAATATAGAGACTTCTCATTCATAATTAGACCTCAGTACAAATTGGACAATGACAAAGAGTTTGAGTTACAATTAACAGCAGTGCTGGCCGACACATTGACGGACAGAGAAAGAACGGTCCACAAGAAATTTACAATAATTAATGACAAAGAATTCAAATTTGAGAAATTCAGGGGACACTAGGCAACAGGTGACAACAAAAGATATAAATCTGAAAACGATTGGATAAATTAACAACAGCATGATTAGACACAAAATTCTTCTAATAATTCTATTTGCGTTTCATTTTTATACTGCATTGTGCCAGGCCAATAGTAGTGTAAGCGAAAACACATTGACGCACTTGAAAAAATTCAGGACTCATTTCTCTAAAAGTATGCTGGATGAAAACCCAGAAATGATTCAATCTTATTTTGCTGATGACATCAGGCTGATGCCTGAATTTCAAAAAACAATTATCACCAAAGCCAATGTTACATTGTATTGGAAATTATTTGGTGGACGTTTCGATACTCAAGAATTTAACCGAACAGAAACAGAAATTATAGATATTGGTTCACGCATAGTCGAGATCGGATCTTTTTCATCAAAGATGAAATCGAAAAGTGACGGAAAAGTATTTGAGCTAAAAGGCAAATATCTTGACTTGTGGGAAAAAAGGGGCGACCAAATTTTATTGTTAACACAGGCATGGAATTATGACTATGCAATCAATTTTGGAGACCAACTAAAATTCCCAGAAGTTCCTTCCGTTATTGTTGCTTATGAGCCTCACGTTCCAATTGACAATCCCATCCGCTTTGAGTTGGCTGCAATAAATGATTTTATGGAAACGGTCATCAGTCAACGTGATTCAAAAATTTGGTCACAGTTCTATGCAGATGATGCATCGTGGCTATACACCGCTAATTCAATAGTGCAGGGAAGAAAATCATTAGATGATTTCTTTGAAAGACATGCTAAAGAACTTCCCATATTTGAAAAACTCAATATCCGCAACGACCGAATTGACGATTTTGGAAAATATGTAGTCGAATATGCAAGTCATGTAGCTATTATTCGTAATGGTGATTTCTCTGGAATCTTTACTGGAAAAGATTTGGTTCTTTGGAGAAGAGAACCAAACGGTTCTTTAAAGATCTTCAAGCATATTGGAATGTATGACTAACATAAAAACACCTTTTGTTGGTGAATCCAACGCACTGACCCTTCACACAACACCAACCAAAGGCTAGAAGACTAGGTGTGTGGATCAAACGCGTGATGATTGTTTCGGTGCTGGCGATGGCTGTGAAGCTTTGGTTTTTTTTGAAGCTTAAAGGGCTATCGGCAATACTGGTGCTCATCCAAACGTTATAGTACTTGCTCCAAATATAAAATTTATGAACACTGGGACAGCACTAATTCTTTTGACATTGTTAACGACATCAGCTTTTGGACAGGTTGATGCTCTTAAGACTGGAGAGCCTAGAATCACGGGCACACTAATTAGGGATAGACCCTACTATATAATTAAGGCCGACAATAAGCAGATTGGTTTCTTTAGCAGTTTGGAATTTGACACCAACCCGATAAGCACATTGAAACCAAAATGGATAAAGACTATCAATATTTATAAAGGAAATAAGGCCACAGACGAATTCGGTGACATGGGATTAAACGGGGTTATTTTAATTGAGCTAAAAAAACGGAAACTCAAAAAGTTACCCGAGGAAATTCAAAGGCGATTTGTATTGGCTGAAACCAAAACATAATTGGGACGGTCTCACGGACTCGCCATAGTTGGTGTTCCGATCACCGAGGTAAATTTTTCACAAAGCCATAATTGAAGCATGATCCGGTCACTAACTACTTTGTGAAAGTGTTTGTTGTGACCCAAATTGATTTGAGATTTAGTTTTTTAAAAAACGATTTGCAATTTTGGAAGGCCAGAGGATGCTAGGATGGTATGCGAGTCTTTGGAGTGTTGATAAAGGCGAGGTGTGGATTAAACGGGTGACGATAGTCTCGGTGCTGGCGATGGCGGTTAAGCTTTGGTTTTTTGAGTTATCGTAGGAACAACTAAATTCCACTACTACCACAAAAAAGTGCTTAAGTAGTTACCCCATCTGATTTTCAAATTAGAACTTACAAACATGCGGAGACACATAATTTTACTATTGCTAATCACAGCCATTATTCATTCAAACGCTCAAATCGATCGATACAAGGTTAAGCATGTGAAAGTGTATGAATCGACAGACAGTATTATCTCAGGGCTTTATGAAAAAGGCGTTGACACCCTACTAGCCATGCAACGTGCGTGGACTTGGGAAAAGCAGGCCGATCGCGAGGGCAATGAAGAAGTGTACTCTAGTTTTATTCTATGGGCCGATGAAGGGAAGTTTTACTACCAACGAATTAATGAGTATGCGATTTATAAACCGATCCGGGAATATAAAGACGGGCTGCTCCTCTATTTGCTCAAATACTACTTTATCAATCGAGATGAAATTGATTCGAACCCAATTCCTTTAGAACAACCCTACTATTCAATTACAGGTAAATCTGTGAAGGAATTATTTTATGCTGGAGCTGATTTTAACATCCTCTCTTACCGAATGGGGCAAACAAAGAGACAAATGTCGTGGTTTACACCTAACCTGCGATTGAACGATTCATCTGTAGCATTTAAACTCTTCAACCTAAAAAGTTACACCTGGTCCTTGTTGATTGAACGAGAGTTTCGAAAATCTTTAAACGAACGCTGGGTTACCGACAGTTATAAAACTGAAGATATCAACGAGATCTCCGACTTCATCGGAGGTATGGAAGGCGAATTAAAAAAATGGAAAGATCAGGCTGAGTTTTATAAGAAAACGCATGAATATGAACGACAGGAGCTTTTAATCCCGGAAGGATATTCGGGCCTTATCGCAATTGTGCAGGAACAGCCGTGCGGAAAGAAAATATCAATCAAGAATAGTGTGCGCACAATTGAAATACCCCTGGACGGCAATTTGATCTTAGACAAAAGATACATCTCCTATCTTCAAGAGTACACCTTTGAAGCCGAAAGGTTAAAGACCTCAGCTTTCTATGTGAAAGGCAAAAGACGGGAAGCCCTTCCTCTTTTGACTGAGAAAAATGAATCGAGCGACTTTGGACTATCCGTTCTGGGAGAGTTTACTTCGGATATCAATTCAAAAAAGTATGAGCTTATTGTTATGTATGTAGGCACCAGACAAGCGGCACAAACTGTTCTTGAGCAAAAAGCGCTGCACAACAACAAGCTTCCGGGTCTTCTGGCAAACTGCAGTTCAAAATAGGGAATCATACGGCAGATTTTTTTGAGGCAGTTAGAGTGGCGGTGAACCTGTGGTTTTTTTGAAGTATTTTTAGGATATTCTAAAAAGGTATGGCATATAGCCAGACGTTGGCTGCAAGCGCGCTGGACAAATTGAGACAACAGACAAATGGACAGGGAAGAATACAATCAGTGTTATAGTAACGGTAAGAAGCACATTGACCTAGCTAAACGACTTGGGAGTGAAAATGATTTTGGGACTGCTGTGACATTTTTGGTTCTTGGAATTGAAGAGTTAATCAAGTTCTTAGTTATTCAAATGTCTTTAGGTGAAGATAAAAGATTTTCAGATAAAGAACTCAACAAGTTGTTCTCAAGCCACACAGACAAGCATAAAATTATCATTGAGTTTCTGGAGGCGACTAAACCAATTTTTGCAGAAAATTTTGTTCTATCACTTTTCAACAAGATGAATAACTTACCTCTGACAGATGAGTTAAAAGAAGTTGATAATAATAGATTCAAAGAACTAGGTTCGATGGTTGGTCTGACGGAGAAGCATTTAACAGAAGAAGAAATAGAGGCGTTTATTGAGTGGCTTGCCAGAAATGCCGACAAGCATAAAAACAAGGGACTTTATGTTGACAGATTGGATAAATCAAAGGACTTGTTGACCTCAAGGTTGACATCACCAACCGAAACAAAAAAAGAAGACTATGAATTGATTCTTAAATTCGCTGACTCG
>DASTYM010000063.1:0-2481 GCA_035764995.1 Cyclobacteriaceae bacterium
ACCGTTCTCGCAAATCTGAAATTCTTTCCGGCAAAAGGAAATTAAGCCTTACGATGATCCGAAAATTGCATGAGCTGCTAAATATTCCTGCTGAAGTTTTAATTCAGGCATATTAAGTAAAAATGAGTTTTTTCAAATTTCTTCGTTCGCAAGCTACGATGGTGTCAGTGTCGCTGACATTGCTTGTTCAGTTATTGAATTTGAGTATTGACCCGACAGATTTTGGAAAAGAAGACCTGAGCAAAAACGAAGTCGAAAGCATTGTTGAACTCGTAACCGAACATTTCCTTGACCACAAAAACCTTATCGATGAGTCGGACGATGGAGATCAGCAATCGATCCATTGCGAAATGCAGATCATGCTATTTCCCGGCACTCAACCTCTCGTGCTGGATAATACTCTGGTTGCTTCGGCCAAACCGTTGCCAGCCGAATTTCAATTTTACGTTGAGCTTGTTCCGAAGACCATCCTAACACCGCCTCCACAAGCGTAAGTCTGTTTTTTTTGTTCTTATTCTTTACAACAGACTTAATCTTCTATGAAGTATAATATGCGGCAGAGGTTCTGGGAGAACCTGATTATGATTATCATTCTTATCACGATTGCGATTCTTTCGATCTTTCTTTCTTAATGAAGCAAATCTTCTTGGTGAGAAAGCTAGTTAGATCATCCATATAAATATTATTCAACCCAATCAATCAGTTGAATTTGTATCTTAATTTCGAATATGATTATCTTCAATGAAATTTTGAGGTATGAAACTTCCTATTAAATTATTGAGTGTAGTGGTTTTGGTTGCAGCGGCTTGCACGTTAGTTAGCGTCACCAATCACAGCCCCGCAAAAAAGACATTATTAACGGGGGCCGAACAGACCGACCAATATCTTCCCTACCTGAAAGGCAAACGTGTTGCCATGATGGCCAATCCAACATCGATCATCGGCAAAACTCATTTGGTGGATAGCCTGAAGAAATTAGGGGTAAACATTGTGAAGGTTTTCGGCCCCGAGCACGGCTTTCGTGGTAATGCGAGTGCGGGAGTTCACGTAGCAGATGAGACGGATCAAGCCACAGGTATTCCAATAATTTCACTCTACGGTAAAAAGAACAAGCCTTCAAAAGAGGACATGGCCGATGTTGATGTGCTGATTTATGATCTGCAGGATGTTGGCGTTCGTTTTTATACAAACATCAACGCGCTGTCACGACTGATGGAGGCTTGCGCTGAAAATGGTAAAGAGATGCTGATCCTTGACCGACCAAACCCCAATGGTTATTTGATTGACGGCCCCATTCTGGATATGAAATATAAATCCGGTATAGGTATGTTTCCGATTCCAATGTCGCATGGATTAACCGTTGCAGAGTTCGCTCAAATGGCCAATGGCGAAGGTTGGTTAAAAGATAAAGTTAAATGTAAGCTGAAGATAATCCCGGTAGCAAACTATAACCATGAAATGCCTTACACACTTCCGGTAAAACCATCTCCGAATTTGAATACCCAACAGGCCATCATGCTCTATCCAAGTACATGTATGTTTGAGGGAATATATATGAATCATGGGCGTGGCACGTACTATCCATTTACTGTACTGGGTAGTCCATACCTCAAAGGAAAGTATGAATTTTCATATATACCTACCGGAATCAAAGGCATGGCTGAGACTCCTATATTCCGGGATACCGTTTGTTACGGACTTGACCTTCGCAATTATGACGTGAACCTCCTGAGGAAAAGCAAAAAAATTAACCTACAGTGGATCATGGAATTGTACAAGGCTTCGCCAAATAAAGAACAGTTCTTTAACAGCAAACTCAGCAGGCAGATGAACAATATCGAAATACAAATTGGCTCCGGATTGTTCCGTCAGCAGATCATTGATGGTGTTTCAGAAAAGGAAATTCGGGCAAGTTGGGAACCAGGGTTAAGTGAATACAAAAAGATGCGTAAAAAATATCTCTTGTATCCTTAGTTTTTCTAGCGGATGAATTTGGCCAATGTTAATCCCCCAAGGGCTAGCAAAATTCCTACTACGTTATTGAGTAAAATATTGAGAATCGCCTGGCGAAGGTATCCGTCCCTGAATAAATTGAGCGTTTCAATCGAGTAAGCCGAAAATGTGGTGAAGCCACCCAATATTCCAACAAAAAGAAAAGTACGAAGGGAAGTGGCTTGCTGATTTTCAAATAGCCCCCAAAGTAATCCAATGACAAAGGAGCCAGTGAGGTTCACCATTAAAGTTCCAATCGGGAAACCATTGGTGACATATTTCTGAGCAAAAGTTGAGGTGTAAAACCTTGCCAAGGTACCAAGGGCACCTCCTGCCAAAACAAGCATTATTTTCATAGAACCGATAATTTGTCCCGATAGCTATCGGGATGAACTCATCCTCACATGCAGGATTGTTTACCTGCCTGCCAAAGAGCCGAAGATGAGATTTGAACTCACGACCTGCTGTTTACGAAACAGCTGCTCTACC
>DASTYM010000064.1:0-7110 GCA_035764995.1 Cyclobacteriaceae bacterium
TTCATTACTTCAGACCGTACAGCATCATCGTTTGCGCTGGTGTAATAGATAACAGGGATTTTGGGATGATTTTCTTTCAGGTCGCGGAGGTAATCAAGACCCGTCACATTGGTCTTTTCTGAAAAGAAATGATCCAGCACAATAGCGAATGGTTTTTCATCCAGGTGTGCAAACATATCATCAGGATTGGAAAAAGTACGCACGGTATAGTTACCGAGCATCTGCTCAAAATGGACCTGTAACATCTTTTGCTGTACAAGGTTGTCTTCTACGATGTAGACAATGTTCTTCACGTTCGTTGCGGTAGATTTCAGGACTAAAGTTATCAAAATATTAAAATTTAAGGGGTCGCTAACGAGGGCCAGGAAACTTTTTTCTTCAGGAGTACATCCAAACTGTAACCTTCCGGCAAAGTGGAAGTCTTAAAGTAAATCCATCCACGTATGTTCCGCAATCTTCTACTCACAGCATATCGCAGTATTAAGAAGAATAAGTTCTTCTCATTTCTGAATATTATCGGTTTAGGCATTGGAATGGCGGTATTCCTGTTGATTGCCTTGTATGTACGCTTTGAACGGAGCTACGAGAATTTTGTTGGTAATGCTGAAAATATTTATCGGGTTACCCTCACTACATACGTAAACAATGAATTAGTTATCACCAGTGCCGAGAATTACCCAGGTGTAGGGCCGGCATTTAAATCTGAATTGCCCGAGGTGGAGTCGTTTGCCCGACTTTACAACATGGGCTATAAAAATAATGTGATTATCACCCGGGAAGATGCCAAGCCTGACCCAATTGCCTTCAAGCACCGCAAATTCCTGTATGCCGATTCATCTTTCTTACCGATGATGCAGTATGAATTGATTAAGGGTGATGCGAAAACCGCATTGGCTGATCCACTCACAGCAGTCATATCCGAAAAGTATGCGACCATGTATTTCGGTGAGGAAGATCCCATCGGGAAAATGTTGCGCTTGCAGGATGATGATTTCAATAATGAATTGGTGAAAGTAACGGGAGTGTTTCGTGATCTGCCGGCAAACACGCACTTGAAATTCGATATTCTATTCTCGTACGAAACCCTGTATGGACGTGGTGACTGGGCTCCCAACAGATATAACCTGAGTTGGGGACGCAAGGATATGTACACGTTCATACAGGTTCGGCCGGGAACAGACATTCAAGCTTTGGAAGCAAAGTTTCCGCAAATTGTTGCTAAGTATAATCCTGCACTCAAAGAAAGAAATCAGAAAGATGTGTTGGCTTTGCAACCTCTTGCATCGATTCACCTGGCTTCCAATCTGGCGGAGGAAGCTGAGCCGAACGGAGATTCACGCATTGTTCAGTTCATGGCATTGATCGGAATTTTTGTCCTGGTGATTGCGTGGATCAACTATGTGAATCTTTCTACGGCTAAAGCAATGGAGCGCGCACGCGAAGTAGGTGTCCGCAAAGTAATGGGTGCATTCAAATCTCAACTGGTGCGACAGTTTCTGATGGAGTCTGCGATGATCAATTTAGTTTCAATTCTTATTGCCCTGGCGATTGCGATCCTGGTATTACCTTATTTCAATGCTCTCTCGGGATTATCCTTAACGATCTTTTCTTTTTTAGAACCATGGTTTCTGATTCTTCTTTCCGGATTGTGGCTTGTAGGAACCTTGCTGTCGGGATTTTACCCTGCGTTAGTGTTGTCATCATTTAAACCAGTATCCGTTTTAAAAGGAAAACTTAAAAACAGTTTAAGCGGGATACTCATGCGTAAAGGTCTGGTGACGCTTCAATTCATTGCGTCAGTGGTAATGATTGCCGCTACACTGATCGTATATCGGCAGCTTAATTTTATGATGAGCCGTGATTTGGGAATGGATATCGATCAGGTATTGGTGGTTGAGCGCCCTGGTATTGCTCCACGTGATCGACAGGCATTTAACTCTACTGTTGATGTATTTAGAAATGAAGTGAAAAAAGATCCATCTGTAGTTGGTTTTACAACTTCAGTGACCATTCCCGGAAAGCAGCGGGAATACAAAGCAGTTGCCAAGCGATACGGTGCTCCTGATGACGAGCAAGTAACGCTTCGCTTCAATAGTATGGACTACGATTACATCAACGTTTTCAAAATGCACCTGCTGGCGGGTAGAGCGTTTTCAGAAGAGTTTACAAATGATCCTGATACTTCGGTGATCATCAGTGAGTCTTCTGCGAAATTATTGGGTTACAAAAATGTAGAGGAGGCTGTCGGTCAAACCATCGCCATTCCCGGCTTTGAATGGAACCCGATTGTTGTAGGTGTGGTAAATGATTATCACCAGGTGTCACTCAAAAAGCCACTTGATCCTTCCATTTTTTATTGCACTGCCCATGGTGGCGAGTTTTATTCCATACGGGTTAAAACTTCTGATCTAACCGCAACAGTCGAGCAAGTAAGACTTGCCTGGGAGAAAGCCTTTCCGGGAAACCCTTTCGATTACTTTTTCCTGGACGATTATTTTAACAAGCAATATGAAAACGAACGGAGATTCGGAAAACTTTTTAGCACGTTTGCAGGATTGGCAGTAATTGTCGGATGCCTCGGACTTTTTGGATTATCAGCCTATACGGCCTCCCAGCGAACGAAGGAAATTGGTATCAGAAAAGTATTAGGCTCCAGCGAACAAGGCATTTTCATGTTGCTTTCAAAAGAATACGTCAACCTGGTACTCATCGCCATTGCGATCGCTGTTCCATTGGTGTGGTTAGGAATGAACAACTGGATTACAAGTTTCCCATACCGAACCACCATTTCTATAACTGTTTTTGTCATTGCAGGATTAGCAGTTCTCCTGGTTGCCATTTCTACCGTGAGTTTCCAGACGATGAAGGCAGCCAGGATTAATCCTGTGGAATCGTTGAGGCACGAATAATGGTAATCGGTAATTAGTAATCAGTAATCGGTAGCATTCAACAGAAGCTAACCGAATTACCGAACACCGAATACCGACCACCGATTACCGACTACCGAGTTCTCCTGACATACTGCTGTCACAAAACCTCCAAAAAGTCTGAAAAAAACTTAAAAAACCCATTTTCTACTGCCATAGGGCTGTCACTGGTCGTTCGTTGATTAGCATAAAGTTTTAACGTTATGGTGATCAATGAATATGCTCCCACACTGAAACAAGTGAAGCCCATCAACTTTCTGTTTTTTCGCACTGAGACTACAGTCAGTGAGCTTGAAAAATTCTTGCCAATTGCGAATGACCTCTTCAAGGAAGCATTTGAAAATAAATTGAGAATTACGGGTCCGGTTCATTGGCATTACTTCGGATTTTCACCGGAAGCTGACAACAGCTTTACATTAGAGGTAGCCCTGCCGGTTGCTGATGTGATTGGAGAGTATGATGGCAGCTTTCATTTCAAACGCACCGAGCCATTCAAATGTGTTTCTCTGATGCATGAAGGAAGCTGGCAGGATCTACCGAGAAGTTATGGCTCACTGATGCAATTCATCATGAAGAAGAATCTCAAAGTATCAGGCGTGAACCGGGAAATTTATATCAATGCTGATTTTGCAAACCCTGACGCTAATATTACCGAAGTGCAAATTGGGATACTCTAAACCAAAATGAAAATGAAAAAGATCGTTTTACTTCTGGGAATTGTAACAGCAATCATTGCTGTTATTACCACGTACGGATTATAATTAAGTTAAATAAAAATCAAACCATATGGAAGTTCTTGTTTTTAAAACCTCTGTAGAGACTCCCCAATCTGTTAAAACACTGAGGCCGTTGTTGGATTCTGTGGCCGGCCGTGGTCGATGGAATTTTGCGCTCGATGATTGTGATAGAATTTTGAGAATTGCGTCAATGAAAGTGAGTGCAGCGGCTGCTATCCGTTTGTTAAACGAGAATGGGTATGAGTGTGCGGAGCTGGAGGATTAATCTTAGAGCAACGGTCAGTTGACTTCTGCACAATTTTTTTACCACAGAGTTCACCGAGGTTTACGCGGAGGGCACAATGTCAAGTCAATTAAAAGAGAATGAGGAAAGTAATATTATCAGTCGCTGTTACTCTTGACGGTTTTATTGAAGGACCCAAGGGAGAATATGATTGGTGTTTTACCGATCAGGATTATGGCATGAAGGAATTCATGAAACGAGTGGATACCATCTTTTATGGAAGGAAGTGTTATGAGATGATGATGGGTTTTGATCATGGCGGCCCGAATCCGTATGCAAAAATGAAGCACTACGTTTTTTCCAATACGCGCACCAAGCCATATGAGGGAACAGAGTTGATTTCAGGCGATTTTGTCAGGCAAGTAATGAATTTGAAAAATCAGTATGGTAAGGATATCTGGTTGTTTGGCGGTGCAGAAATTACAACCACCTTTATCAATAATAACCTCGTTGATGAAATGAACCTGGCAGTTCACCCTGTTTTGTTAGGAGCGGGAAAATTGTTGTTTAGCAAAATTGAAAATCGAAAACATTTTAAATTAACGAGCTCAAAAGAGTATTCATCCGGATTAGTTATGCTTAATTATGAAGCAACCAACTCGTAAACCGAAGAAAGCAACTTTGTGAAAATTATCTACGGAAAATAAATCCAGCACGAAAATCCATCATTTCTAAAAAGCTGGTGTACACATAACCAACATGGTGTTCGTGAACAACCTGTGTTTGAGTGTTGATAAACTGAGCGTTGACGTCTGAGGAATTATGATTCATGTGGTTCGAGCTGGGGGCATCTGTGTTCATGTAGCTAACCTGGCCGCCCAGTGTCAGGTTAACACCAGCATTAAATAAAAACCGGTTTGGAGATTTCTTTTTACGAAGATCCCACTGAATGCCGCCACCCGCAGAGAATAAAAATGTGCCATCTTTCATGAGCAAATCATTTTCAATCGGTTCGCAATGATCATTATCATCGGGATCATAAATATTCAGATTGGTCCTGAACCAGGAGTAACCACCCTTTAGTGAAACATATGGCTTTAGATTTGTTTCTTGAGATGCTGTTAACAGATAACGACCACCAAACATGAGGTTAAAGAAGGAGTTGTCAACAATGATATCCATTCTGGCTGTTGAGCCATCATCGAACGTATATTCCTGCTTGCTCTTATCATAGCCATACACCGTGTAGTTAATGTCCATGCCAAAAGCAAACCGGCTGATTTTTTCGGGTGTTAAATAAAAGTCCATTGTAACTCCGTTGCCGTGATTAATATTTTGTTTCATGGTGGCAATCGGTGCTGTGAACGTGTACCCTAGACCTATCTCGTAGCTTTGGAATTGTGCATTGGCGAGCGTTGTCAGACTCAGGCAGAAAAACAGGGTCAGGATTTTCATATAGGGAAGATAATGAATTTCAGTAATATCTTTGAGGCATGACAATGGAAGAAAAGATAAAGGAGGTAGAAGCTGTGTTTACTAGACTTGATCAGGAAATAGCATCCTTTCAATCCTGGTCTGGATTGCACTGTAAATTTGGCTGCGGTAAGTGTTGTTTCAAGCCGGATATCGAAGCAACGATTTTGGAATTTCTCCCTTTTGCATATTATCTGCATAAAGAGGGAAAAGCATACGATTGGCTGGAGAAATTGAAATCGACCGAAAATGAAATTTGCCTGATCTTAAATCCCACCCAAAGCGGGGCAGGGTTGTGTTCCGAATATCAGCACCGGGGATTGATCTGCAGGTTGTTTGGTTATTCTGCCCGCACCAATAAATATGCAGAGCGCGAATTAGTGACGTGTCAGATTATCAAGACAGAACAAGCGGAAAACTTTGAAAAAGCGGTGAAGGGTATTACAGATGGGAAACACGTGCCAATGATGAGCCAGTACTACATGCAACTGCATGCAATCGATATTAATCTCACCCGCGATTTTTATCCTATTAACGAAGCGATCCGCAAGGCGCTGGAGACTGTGCTTCACTACTATGCCTACCGGGAAATTTAGCGGAGTGTTTCCTGGATGACGATCATCGCCTTCTCCACGACAGCTTTGGCAGTTGGTTTGGTTACCGGAGGAATTAGCTTTCTGGAAACATCACTGGAATCTGCACTTACAGGTCGAAGCCATAAAGCGAGCACAATGATGAGCGCGACAATGATGCCGGCTATCAGTGTGAATTCTTTGTAGGTAAACTTCGCTTTCATGGCGCAAATCAGTTTACGAAGGTCATGCCAATTATAGAAAGTGTCGTTTTTCATGCTTTTTGAAAGCTTCAAGGCTTTAAATCTGTACACTTTCGAACAATTGAATCAAACTTTTCGTACAATAATTACCTTTTAATACATGGAAGGTTACCATTTTTTGCAGAAAAGATTCATTGAAATTGAATACCTTTTTATGCTTAAATTTGTAGCAGTAATGGCCTAATAATTACGATTATGAAAGGAGTATTTTTCGGGTTGATTTTGATCGGAAGCTTATTGGTTACATCGATGAGGCCGATCCCTGTTGCTGAAACAGTGAAGTGGATGACCTTTGAACAGGCTGTTGAAAAGTCAAAAACAGAGAAACGAAAGATCTTCATTGATGTGTACACCGACTGGTGTGGATGGTGCAAGGTGATGGATAAAAATACATTCAGTGAAGCCAGCGTTGCCAAGATCCTGAATGAAGAATTCTATGCAGTGAAATTTAATGCCGAACAGCGCGAGAACATTGTGTTTAATGGAACAACATTCAAGTTTGTTCCTTCCGGTAATAAAGGATATCATGAGCTGGCAGCGGCTCTACTGAATAACAAATTGAGTTATCCTACCGTTGTATTTTTAGATGAAGAGTTTCGTATGATTCAGCCATTATCGGGTTACCAGGAGCCAAAAAATTTCCATCCGATCATTCAATTCATCGGAGAAGATCATTACAAGACAGTTACTTGGAAAGACTGGCAGGCGAAATACAAGTCACCCTACTAGGGTAAGCGCCAAATCTTAAATTACAAATTGCAAAACGTATTTGTTCTGCCAATACCTTTATGGAATTAGTAATGAGCTGTCGCCATAACTAAGGAAGCGGTAATCGTTAGTAAGTGCTTCATCGTAAATTTTTTTCCAATCATTTCCAACAAGCGCAGCAACGAGTAAAATAAGCGTTGAGGCAGG
>DASTYM010000065.1:0-3211 GCA_035764995.1 Cyclobacteriaceae bacterium
CGGGCACCACTGTTAATAACCCTTACCGCGATAGTGTTTTCGCCTTCTTTCAAAACGTCAGAACCAAAGTCATATTTACGGGGTGGGTATTGATAACTGGTTGCCCCAACAAATTTTCCATTAACAAAAACAGAATCTGCATCAACAATCCGGCCCACCCAAAGTTTACCAGGTTTTCCAATCATTGATTTAGGTATCGTTACTTTTTTTCTGAACCATACAACGCCATTTACATTTCCAATCGGACCGTCAGCCCAGAAGTTCGGGATATTCATTTCACTCCAGTCGCTATCGTTAAGTTCTGTAGCTTTCCACTTCGATAGACCAGCGTCTTTGGCATTTATATCTGCATACCATTTATTACTTCTGTTGCGATCGTTTGTTTCAATTTCTTCGATGAGCTTGTCGTTTTTAAATTTCTGGAGCTCAGCGTAATGTGTTGGGAATTTTTTAAGAGCATCTTCACTCATCCATGCTTCTGCAGGTGAGCCGCCCAACGCAGAATTGATCAAGCCGATTGGTACATGATATTTTTCGTAAAGATCTTTTGCAAAGAAATAACCAACTGCCGTGAAGGAAAGCAAGCTTTTCGGATTGGCTGATATCCAACTTCCGCTTTCAATATCAGCTTGCGGTTGTTTGAAGTCGAATTTATCGGGGACCAGGAACTGTCGGATGTTGGTATTCTCAGAACTCGCAATGATCGTACTGTATTTCTCTTTAACGCGTTCCATGGTTAATTCCATATTTGATTGCCCCGAGCAAACCCAAACGTCACCAACAAGAATATCCTTTATTACCAGGTGATTGCTGGCATCGATTTTCATTTCGAATGGGCCTGGGTCTTTTATAGGAGTGAGCTTCACTTGCCAATCACCTTTTGCATCAGCTTTTGTCTGGTAGTTTTTTTTATTGAAGGTCACGGAAACCGATTCATCGGGCGCTGCCCATCCCCAGATTTTCAGTTCGGTGTTGCGCTGGAGTACCATGCCATCACTGATCAGGCGTGGGAGCTTTACCTGGGCAATGGAGCAGATGACGGATGTAAAGAGATAGATAATGGCGAGGCATAGCCGCACGTCATTTCGAACCTGCCTGGCCGGCAGGCAGGCGGAGTGAGAAATCCCCGTACTATGAAATGCGCACGTTGTAGTACGGGGATCTCTCGTTCGTACCTCACTCGAGATGACGTCATGGGTTAGGTTGGTGTTAGTCATGCAATGTTATTTCTTAATTCTCTCTCCATTTAATAGTCTCCAGATTCCCAACGGATTATTTTCTTTCAACTCATCCGGGAGCATAGCATCCGGAAAATTCTGGTAACAAACCGGCCGGCTAAAGCGTGTGATTGATGATGTACCCACAGAAGTTGTACGACTATCTGTTGTTGCCGGGAAGGGTCCACCGTGGACCATGGCGTTGTTTACTTCAACTCCTGTTGGATAACCATTGATAATTAATCGTCCGGCTTTTTGCTCGAGGATATTAATGAGCTCACGATTTTCTGCCAGGTCCTGTTGTGTTCCAATAACCGAGGCTGTCAGGTGACCATGTAACTTTTTCGCAACCCGAATCAGATCGCTCTTCTCGCCAGTTGCAATCGCCAGTGTGGATGGCCCGAATACTTCTTCTTCCAGCGTTGGATTGTTTAAAAAGTCTTTGATATCACTTTCAAAGAAATGAGCCGAAGCAGTGTATCCGGCATCGCTTTTTTTTCCTGATGAAACCTCTTTAACACCTGAAATTGCTTTTAGTTTATTAACCCCTTGTTGAAAATTTCCGAGAATACCTTCTGTCAACATCACACCAGCGGCTGTTTCTTCAATGTGCTTCGAAACGTTTACGACAAATTCGTTCTTCAGATCGGAGGGAGGCAGGATAACTAATCCCGGGTTTGTGCAAAACTGTCCAACACCCAATGTTACTGAAGCTGCAAAATCGCGGGCAATGTCACTGCCTCTTTCTTTCAAAGCTCCTGGTAGAATGAAAACCGGATTGGTACTTCCCATCTCTGCGTAAACAGGAATAGGCTCGGGCCGTTTACTCGCCTCATCAAATAATGCTTTACCACCTCTAAAGGACCCGGTGAAACCAACGGCTTTAATTAAAGGATGGCGAACAATCGCCAAACCTACTTCTGTTGAAGCACCATGAACCATCGAGAAGGTGCCATCGGGCATTCCACATTTTTCGATCGCATTTAAAATTGCGCGTGCCACCAATTCACAAGCACCGGGATGCGCAGGGTGAGCTTTAATAACAACCGGGCAACCGGCAGCTAATGCTGAAGTGGTGTCACCGCCAGCAACAGAGTATGCCATTGGGAAATTACTTGCGCCAAAAACGCCAACAGGCCCTAATGCTTTCTGCATGCTGCGAAGGTCTGGTTTGGGTAATGGCTTTCGATTGGGATCAGCGGTGTCGATACGGGCATCAACCCATGAACCTTCTTTAATGAGAGCAGAAAAGAGATAAAGTTGATTGACAGTTCTCGCACGCTCACCAATCAGTCGCGCTTCGGCCAAACCTGTCTCCTCCATACATCGTGTGATCAACTGATCTCCCAATGCCATGATCTCATCGCCAATACATGTTAAGAATTCAGATTTCTTTTCTCTTGATGTATTACGATAAATCTGAAAGGCATCATGAGCTTTTTGAATGGCTCTATCTATTTCAGTCGGAGTTGCTTCGTGAAAGGCGGGTTCGAGTTTTTGTTTTGTAGAGGGGTTTACAGCATGAAGTGTTTTACTTCCTTCAGCTGAGAATGAATTTCCGATTATATTTTTTCCCACCAAATTCATATTCTTTAAAACTTAGTGACTTCGTAGTATGCCTTTTTTGGCTTCAGTGCCTTATCAAACAACAGCGGATAATCTTTTCTTCCCTGCACCGGGAAATTATCCAGCCAGCTGTGACGATCTGAAATATTCCAGAATGTCACACTTGAAATTGAATTTTTATACTTCCGAAACATTTCAAAACACATTTTATACACTTCCAGCTGTTGTTTAGCTTTTAGTTCGTTGAAGGCGGTATCATAATCGGAAGCTTTGCGATCCCTTCGTTGGTGTTCTTTTGGGTAAACAGAAATATCAAGCTCCGTTATCTGAAGTTTAAAACCCGTTGCTGCAAACTCAGCCAACGTACTATCCAACTGACTGCGTGAAGGCTCATTTACCGCCCAATGTCCCTGTAATCCAATACCGTG
>DASTYM010000066.1:0-14788 GCA_035764995.1 Cyclobacteriaceae bacterium
CATTCAGCTGGCCGAAGCGTTGAAGATCGGGCAGTCACTTGATCTGGTGAGGCCGGGGAGTGATATTCGAAACATCGTTATTGCCGGCATGGGTGGGTCAGGAATTGGCGCTAACCTGGTAGAATCCCTAACGTTTGGTCGGATTCCCATCCCGATCACCGTTTGCAAAAGCTATAACATTCCGCAGTTTGTGAGTCCGCATACCTTATTTGTGGCAAGTTCGTACAGTGGAAATACAGAAGAAACGATCGCGGCTCTCAATAAAGCGCTGTTGAAACGTGCGCACTGTATTGTTATTTCCTCGGGAGGGAAAATTCTTGACATCGCGCGGGAGTATAATTTGTTTTATATCCAGCTTCCAGGAGGTTCGCCCAGCCCGCGCGCCATGTTGGGTTTTAATATGATCGCCTTACTCTCTTTGTTATATCATACAAACCTGATTGGCGCGGCATTTATCAAAGAGACAGAGAATTCTATCGAGCACCTGAACCGCAGCGAAAAAGCGATTCAAACCGAAGCAGAAATCATCGCTAAAAAATTAAAAGGAAAATTCCCCATCATTTATTGCGATAGTCGTTTGCAAGCGATGGCATTACGTTTTCAGCAGCAGCTAAATGAGAACTCCAAACAGCTGGCCCATGTGAATACTTTTCCAGAAATGAATCACAATGAATTGGTTGGTTGGAGATTTCCGGAAACTTTATTACCCATACTTCAGGTTATATACCTGTATTCTGATCATGACCATGAGCGCGTGGAGAAAAGAATGGAGATTTGCCGTGAAATCTTTGAAAAGAAGTCGAACGGCATTATTGATTTAATTGGAGAGGGGGCTTCTTTGTTAGAACAATATTATTATCTCATTCACCTGACCGATTGGATTTCATTCTATCTGGCGAAGGAAAATGGTGTAGAGGCTGATCCGATTGAGATGATCAATTATTTAAAAACCGAGTTGGAAAAGTTGTAGTGAATAATGTAGTAAACCGTCATACGGAATTTTTTGACCTTGGCTTAATTGATTATAAAGAAGCCTGGGATCGCCAAACCGAATTATTCAACAAAATTCTTTCTGTAAAAACTGAAAACAGGAATCGATCTGAAAACGATCAACTGCTAACAGATAATTATTTACTCTTCTGTGAGCATCCGCACGTTTACACGTTGGGAAAAAGTGGAGATGAAAATAATCTGCTGATCAAAAAAGAAGAACTCCCGGCTATAGGAGCTACATATTATCACATCAACCGCGGTGGTGATATTACGTATCATGGTCCGGGGCAGTTGGTGGTTTACCCTGTTGTTGATCTTGAAAATTTTTTTACCGACATCCATCAGTACATGCGGTTGCTGGAGGAAGCGGTTATTCAAACATTAAATGAATATAAAGTAGAAGCTGGTCGTATTCCAGGATTAACGGGTGTATGGTTGGACCCGGAAAACAAAACAAAAGCTAGAAAAATTTGCGCCATGGGCGTGAAGACCAGCAGGTGGGTTACGTTGCATGGCTTGGCACTGAATGTGAATACCGATCTTAAGTACTTCAATCATATGATTCCTTGTGGAATCAACGACAAGGCTGTCACCTCGCTTGATAAAGAATTGGGCCGCTCCGTTGATATGAATCAGGTGAAGGGAGCTCTCAAAGAAAAAATGGCCCACCTTTTCAGGATGGAATTGGTAGGTTGATTTTATTCTTAATCCGTATTTGCTATTTTTAGATTTCTGTTGCTTACACTCTTTCCCTTAACTAATGCTTCCGAAAAGCCCTACCGTTCCGTAGGGACATCGTGATTAACAGTTCCCCTTTATCATACTTAAACAGACCTCTGTCTACGTTCCGTAGGAACAAAAATGTAGGTAGAAAGAAAATAGAAATTCATTTAAGTCCCATGGGGACGGAATAACATCCCTTAATAATTATTATAAACGAAAATTCTACCTACGTCAGTAGAAACATGGTGGTGGTAGAAAAAAAAAGTTTGTCAACATTTTATTTAGCCTCGTAGGGACGTAACGACATTATGGCCAATACCTATACACAAAAACATATTCATGCGGTTTTTTCAGTTCAGAATCGAGAAAGCCTGATTGCAAACGAATGGAAAACAGAATTATACAAATACATTACCGGAATCATTCAAAACCAACAGCATAAATTATTAGCGATCAACGGCATGCCAGATCATGTTCATATTTTATTTGGCATGAGGCCCAATCAGTCATTGTCAGAATTAATGCAGGATATCAAAGGCAGTTCCTCGAAATGGATTAATGAAAAGCGTTTTGTAAAGGGTAAATTTTCATGGTAAGAAGGTTATGGTGCATTTTCCTATAGCAAGTCGCAGTTGATTCAGGTGATTGATTACATCGCCAAACAAGAAGAACATCATAGGCAAAAAACATTTTTGGAGGAATACAAAGGTTTCCTGGACGCATTTAAAATAGATTATGATGAGAAATATTTATTCAGAGTATTTGAATAATCAGATTGGATAATACGTGATCCCTAAGGGTCGCCAACAAAAAACTTCGGGGTGGGCTTGAAAGCAAAAATCCATTCCGTACCTACGGCACTTCAACTCGTAAAAATCTGACTTTCTACCAATATAGAATCCCTACGGGATTCAAGGTACTGTAGTACAAAATGGAAGCGGAAAGAAAATAAAAAATTCTGTCCTTTCGGGACTGAAAGGCATGATCTCCTTTTGAAGGCTGGCAGAATACCTTAAGAACAACAGACACTACCTATCCGAACGGTGTCAAAGTTCCGTAGGAACAAAATATAGGTAGAAAAGAAAATATAAATTTATTTAAGTCCCGTAGGGACGTAATTGTACCTGGTCAAATGCCCAATACCTGTGATCCCTGTGCTGATTAAAACAATTCCGTACCTTAGACAATAATTTTTGAAATGACACCCGAACTTCGTGACATCCTCTTCATAGATATTGAAACAGTTGCTGCTACTGATACTTACCAGTCCCTTCAAGAACGACTCAAAGTGCAATGGTCTCGCAAGGCAGGTTTTTTAAGACGCGAGGAAGGAATGACCGATGAAGATTTGTTTCATCATCGCGCAGGTATCTATGCCGAGTTCGGAAAAATCATTTGCATTGTGATCGGCAAGCTTTTTGAAAATGAAGCGGGTGAACTTTCTATTAAAACAAAAGCGTTGTTTGATCATGACGAGGCCGCATTGTTGCGCGAATTCAAAATCATACTGGATAAAATGGATAATCCGAACGCCCGGCTCTGTGCCCATAACGGCAAAGAGTTTGACTTTCCGTTTTTAAGCAGGAGAATGCTGGTTCACGGAATATCGTTGCCCGCTTTACTGAATTTATCTGGTCGGAAGCCATGGGAAAACCCACATTTGGATACGATGGAGATGTGGAAGTTTGGCGACTACAAACATTATACTTCGCTTGATTTGCTGGCAGCGATTTTTAATATCCCTTCCAGCAAAAATGATATGGACGGCAGCCAAGTGAATACCGTTTACTATCAGGAGAAGAACTTCGAAAAAATCAAGAGCTACTGCGTGAGTGACGTGGTCGTTCTAACACAATTATTTTTAAAACTAAAAGGAATGACACTGGTGAACGAAAAAAATATTGTTCACACCGTGTAAAAAACATGAGTAAAAGAAAAAACAAAAATAAAAAAGGCTCACCGGAAAAAGGAATTATCGGAAAAATAAAATCCTCCATAATCGACTTGTTTGATAACAACCCAGGAAAAGCCTATACAATTAAACAGCTCGCAAAAAAAATCGGTTTAAAGAAAAGAGAGGATATTAAAACTGCCACGTTCATTGTCTTTGAATTAGAAGACGATGGCAGAATTCAGGAACTCCCCAATGGCGCCTATGCTCTGAAGGGAGCGAAAGGTGGAAATCAAACTACTGGAATTGTTGATCACGTGAATGCGCGTTTCGCTTATGTGAGAATTGGTGAAGGTAAATCAGATGTATATGTAAAAACGCGCGACCTTGGTTCAGCCATGGATGGCGATACTGTTGCGCTTAGCATAATGCCAGGCCGGCAAGGAGAACATCCCGAAGGGCGCGTGGTGAATATCATAAAAAGAAATCGTACTCGCTTCGTTGGAAGGCTCGAGCTCTCCAAAAATTATGCGTTCGTGGTTCCCGATTTTAGAAAAATCCACCAGGATTTTTTCGTGTACCCTGAACACATTAACGGGGCGAAAAGCAACGACAAGGTTATTGTCGAAATAATCGAGTGGGCGTCTGGAGATAAAAATCCAACAGCAAAAGTTGTTGATGTCTTAGGAAAGGCTGGAGAAAACGATGCAGAGATTCATTCCATCATGGCAGAATTTGGTTTGCCATTCGAATTTCCTGAAAAAGTCGAACGCGAAGCCAATAAAATTGACGAGGGGTTTACTCCCGCGGAGATCAAGAAGCGTTGGGATTTCAGAAAAACACTCACGTTTACAATCGATCCAGAAGATGCGAAAGACTTTGACGATGCACTGTCGATTGAAACGTTGGAAAACGGACTTTTTCAAATCGGTGTTCACATTGCCGATGTTACGCATTATGTGGAACTCAACACCGAATTAGAAAAAGAAGCTTTCGATCGCGCTACATCCGTGTATTTGGTTGACCGAACTATTCCAATGCTTCCGGAAAAACTTTCAAATGGTTTATGTTCACTCAGGCCGAATGAGGACAAGTTCACATTCGCTGCTGTGTTCGATATGGATACACACGGCAATATCAAAAAAGAGTGGTTTGGGAGAACGATTATTCATTCTGATCACCGCTTCACCTATGAAGGAGCGCAGGAAGTTCTGGAGACAGGGAAGGGAAAATTTGCTGCTGAACTTAAAACACTGAATGACCTTGCGCACAAACTTCGAAAAGAAAGGTTTAGACACGGTGCCGTGAATTTTGAAACCACAGAAGTAAAATTCAAGCTTGATGAAAAAGGCAAACCGTTAGCAGTGATACCGAAAGTCAGGAAAGATGCACACAAACTGATTGAGGAATTTATGTTGCTCGCGAACAAACAAGTAGCACGTTTTATCTACAATCAGAAAAAAGGTGAAGACAAAAACACGTTTGTTTACCGCACGCACGATCTCCCCGATCCTGAAAAAGTGCAGAACTTTGCATTGTTCGCGAAGCAGTTTGGCCACAAGCTGAATGTTGATGAGCGTGCAGTTTCGCGATCGCTCAACAAGTTGATGGAAGAAGTCGAAGGCAAACCAGAACAGAATGTGTTGCAATCGCTGGCCGTTCGTGCGATGGCAAAAGCAAAATATACCACAGATGCAAAAGGTCACTTTGGATTGGCATTTGACCATTACACACATTTCACTTCACCAATTCGAAGATATCCTGACATGATGGTGCATCGCTTATTGCAACATTACCTTGATGGCGGAAAATCAGTGAGTCAAAAGGAGTTTGAGGATAAGTGTCTGCATTCATCAGAACGTGAAAAACGTGCTGCCGATGCGGAACGTGCTTCGATCAAATACAAGCAGGTTGAGTTCATGGCTTCGATGGATCCAAAGCTCACCTATGATGGTCTGATTTCAGGTGTGACCGAGTGGGGAATTTTCGTAGAGATAACTGAAACGAAATGCGAGGGGATGATTCGCATGGCCGATATGGATGATGACTTTTACGAGTACGATGAGAAGAATTATAGTGTTGTTGGAAGAAGGAGGAGAAAGATTTACACGTTGGGCGACCAGGTCCGGGTAAAAATAAAAAAAACGGATGTGGATAAAAGGATGATTGATCTCGTCTTTGCCAGAGAAAGGAAGTCTGAATCAGAATTTACTGAATTTTAGAATTTTCAGAATGGAGATGATCGCAGCCTACAGTAAGCTCATCGAGCAAGAAATAAAAAAATACCAATTCGGCAAACAGCCAGCCTCCCTCTACGAACCCATCCGGTACCTGATGGGCCTTGGCGGAAAGCGCATGCGCCCTTTGTTAACATTACTGTCCTATTCACTTTACAAAGGTGATATAAAAGAGGCAGTGCCTTACGCTGCTGCCGTTGAGGCTTTTCACAACTTCACACTCATGCACGATGACATCATGGACAAGGCTCCCTTGCGCAGAGGAAAAGTTACGGTGCATGAAAAGTGGAACGTGAATACGGCCATCCTTTCTGGTGATGTAATGTTGGTGAAAGTGTATGAGATGTTTTCCAGCCTGGAATCAGAGAAATTGAAAAAGGTCTTGAAGGCATTTAATGCGTGCGCTGCAGAAGTATGCGAGGGTCAGCAGTGGGATATGGAATTTGAAAAAACGAGTTCAGTGAAAGAAGGGCAATACGTTGACATGATTCGTCAAAAGACCGCTGTTTTGTTAGGATTCAGTTTGGAGCTGGGTGCAATTCTTGCAGATGCTTCTGCTGAAGATCAGAAAGCCTTAAAGGATTTCGGAATCAATATTGGAATTGGTTTTCAGTTGAAAGACGATTTGCTTGACGCCTACGCAGATCCAAAAAAATTCGGCAAGCAGGTTGGTGGTGATATTATCGCCAACAAGAAAACATATTTGTTGATCAAAGCTCTGGAGAAAGCCAAAGGAAAACAGAAACAGGAATTGAATAAGCTCTTGGCCGCCAAAAAATTCAACAAGCAGTCAAAAGTAAAAGCGGTGAAAGCAATTTACGATTCGCTACACATTCAACAACTTGCCGAGACAAAAGTGAATCAGTTTTTTGAAAAGGGATTTCATTCCCTTGAACTACTTCATGGAGATTCATTAAAAAAGCAAAATCTAATTTCCTTTACGAAAGAATTAATCAAGCGACAATCCTGACCAACACGAGCATTAAACTCAGCATTATCGAATGATTGATACCCATCCCTTCTTCACTTCAAGGCAATCACTTTGAATTAGGTAATAGTAGATACCTATAGGAAGACTGGAGCCACTCCAGTCGTTTTGATAGTTCATTGAAGTGTATACCAGTTTCCCCCATCGATTGTAAACCGTAAGTTTTGCTCCCTGCAGACTTGCATCAACAACAAAATTCTGATTAAGCTTATCATCGTTCGGTGTAAACACATTTGGAATTTCAACCTCACGAACTTCTGGCTTGGTAATCGTTATGGTGTCTCTGGCGAACGAACATTCATGAATTATTTCTACCCAGTACGTACCATAGTCCGGAGCTGTAAAGGTTGACTGGTGCGAGCCATCTTGCCAGGTGAAAGAATATCCTGTAGGGTCATCCATAGGTTTCAATTCCATCGCAACAAATGGGCAGAGCGACTTGTCTTCACCAAGGTTAACGTCAAATTCTTGAGGAGTTGACTTGGTGAATGTTACTGTATCTCTGTCAGTTGCACATCCTTTCCCTACCTCCACCCAGTAGGATCCATAGGTCTTCGCCATAAAAGAAGGTAAGTGGGAACCATCTTGCCACGTAAAGGTGTATCCAGCCGGATTGCTCAATGGTTTCAGTTCTTTGCTAACAAAAGGGCAAGAAGATTGATCCGCTCCAAGGCTAATTTCAAATCCTGCGACCTCAGTGTTGGGAATGACTTCCGTCCGTTCCAGATGATCGTTAAGTTGGCTTGTCACGCCAACCCAGGTCGAAACGCTGTTATCATTCCGTCTAAAAAGGCCACAGCTTTCTACCGTATTGACCTTATAGATTAAATCAAAGGTGTTGTCCGCATCGATTGAAGATACAAACGAACCAAAGTAAGGTTGTGTAATCGTTGCTGCTTCGAGTCCTAATGTTTGACTCGGAGCACTATTGACAACGTAAAGATGAATTCCCTGGGGGGAGCCTTTTAAATCCGAAGCAACAACTTCATGCGAACCCTCTTGTAAACTTACCTGAACACCAGTCCAACTAGCTTGATACCTGTAAACACTCTTGTCACCAATGGGGGCACCTGAAAAAACCCGTTGTGTTCCATTCATGAGTGTTCCATTAAAATGATTGGATGATTTATCCTGAACGGTAGTTCCTGCTGTCTCATCAAAATTCCAGTAGCCAATTAACCCAGTTTCGGTTCCCAAAAGTTTTTTACACATCGTCTCTCTGATTTCAACACTGGTGAGTGCCTTATTAAAAACACGGATCTCATCAACTTGCCCTTTATATCGATAGGTAATTCCATTGGTGAAGTACGATCCGACTTTCGCAATTTCTGCTGGATAGTTCGAGGCCATTGGCAGATTAGAGTCACCTGTATAATATCCTCCCACATCATTTCCATTGAGATACAAGCTGATGTCATTTGGTCCCTTGACAACAGCGCATACGTGAACCCAGCGATTAGAAAAGTTCGAAAGGTCAGCGCGTTTTCCTCTCCGATATTCAGGAATACCAGCACCGCGTCCGTCACCGTATTCTATCCATACCACAGTAGGTGTTGCATAAAACCAAAATCCGTCATACCGATCAGAGTTGTCCTGACTGACAAGTACCGGCCCCGAAGTAGCAGTTGGGTCCACTTTAACCCAGGCAGAAACCGAAAATGGAAATACTAAATCATCGAAGATGTTTCCCAGGTTCACATAATCATCTACTCCATCGAGAACAATAGCCCGACCAGCCCCTACATTATCCATTTGCCCTAAGAGGGGAATACTAGCACAAACCGTAAACGCAATTAGGACTGCCAACCGTTTCATTGTGCAAAAATAAAACATCCCCAGCAGAGAGCGGGTGATTTTAACTCACGATGTAAGTTATTCTAGTTCTTTTTGATATTATTTGCCTACAGTGTCCGGCACAAAGAAGAGTTTCTGAAAGGCGTCACTTAATACAATCCTCGAATACTTCAAGGAAAGTTGCCGGGAGCGATCCTGAAAAGTCTTCAACAAATTTTTGTCTAGTTCAAAAGGACTAGTCTTGGCCACAAAATCTTCAGCTCGCTCTGCATCAACATAAATCCCGCAACCATTCTGTTCCACCTCCTTTTTCATCCACCCTTTAACATTTACAATCATCAACTTACCAGCGGCCAATCCATCAAAATATTTGTTGGGCGATCCTGTTTCCAGAACAGGTAATGGCTGATAGCTGATAAAAACGGCATCCGTTACATTAAGGACGTCTCTAACTCCATCACGATTTTGTGCAGGAATGAATGTTACGTTGCTCAGTTTCTTTTCAGAGGCAATTCGTTTTAATTTTTCCAGCATCGCTCCTTCCCCGCACAATAAAAATTGTATCGGTAAAGCTTCTGAAGTTTCCGCGCAAGCAAGCAGATACTCCAATCCGTTGGCCAACCCCATCGTACCGATATAACTGACAACCAATTTATTTTGCACAGAAAATTTTGCTTCGAGTTCAGCGCGCTTCAACTCAGGTTTATAAAAATCCGTGTCAGCCATGTTGGGAATGATGTGAACGTCCTTCCCGTGAACTTTTTTCAAAATTTCCGTTCGAATAGCTTCCGAAAGCGCCACGATGGCCTCCGCTCTTTTATAGATCGATCTTTCAAGTTTGTAGAGAATTGATTTCAGAATTGGGTTCTTAATAATTCCCAATTGCACAGGCGCTTCCGGCCAAAGATCTCCGACTTCAAAAAAATATGGAATTCTGTATCTCCTCTTAATCCAGATGGCAGCTAGTCCGATAGTTAGAGGCGTGGATATCGCATAACAGATATCAGCATCTCTAAACTGCCCGGCTTCGCGAACAATGCTCCAGACGAATTTTAAAAAAGAGGAGATACGTTTGAAGAATCCAAAACGGTTGTCGTACGGAATTGGGAGATAATGGACCTCCACGCCATCTATAATCTCAGTTTTTCGGTCAGGCCGATTATGGGTAGTAATGACTTTTGTATCGATTCCCTTCTGTGCCAACGCAGTGGCGAGGTAATAGGAACGCAAAGCGCCTCCGCTTGCTGGTGTATTAAAATATTGATGGAGAATAAGAACCTTCACGGTGTAAAGAAAATAAAAAAGACCATAGCCGGCCGACTGTGGTCTTAAAATGAGAGTGATTCAAAATGGTGCATTTCGAGTGTTAGCGACAGATATCGTTTTATTTATGAGGGGATATCTCGCTTCGCTCGATATGACGTCCTAATAACTTACGTCTTTTGATGCTGTCCTGTGCGTGCGTAACTCAGAATATTGAGAACCGTAGTGGGCGAAGGCTCCAGTTGGGCCTTGTCCAGTTCCTTTTTCATGGCCAGCATGGATGTATACAGTTCACGCAATTCTGAATCAGTGAGCAGGGCTTTAGTAATCTCCTGCTCCTCCTTCTCCGTAGTCTCGTGGTATAAATACCTCATCAGATCGTTTTGGGTAAAAGTCTTTATCATAGGCAAGATGGTTTTTAATCATTTTCTTTCTCAAGTTGATGAGCGCATAACGCATTCTTCCCAACGCAGTGTTGATGCTGACATCTGTCCGCTCAGCGATTTCCTGAAAACTCATTTTCATGTAATGCCTCATAATCAGCACCTGCTTTTGTTCGTCCGGAAGTTCTTTGATCAGTCCGCGTAAGCGAGAAGAAGTATCCTTCATCACCTGTTTATCCTCCACTGACTCTTCCGCAAACTGCATTGAGTTCATTAACCTGCTGCCATCTTCCAGAACAATTTCCGGATATCTTTTTTCTTTCCGGAAGTGGTCAATTGCCAGATTATGCGCTATTCTACAAATCCATGGTAAAAATTTACCTTCTTCATTATAGCGTCCGCCTTGAATGGTATTGATGGCCTTGATAAAAGTTTCCTGAAGTAAATCTTCGGCTACATATCGGTCTTTGACAATCAGGTATATCGCAGTAAACACCCTTGATTTGTGCCTGAGCAGGAGAATCTCGAAAGCCTTCTCGTTACCATTTTTATAGCGTGACACCAGCTCGCTGTCACTCCATTTGTTTTGAATCATTCTGTCTCACATTTAGGTAACGTAGAGGTCTATTCGATATTGTATAGGGGTTTGTTGAACAATTGGTTTTGAAAAGGTATAAATATTATGAATCACCGCAAAAAAAATTTCGAAAATCTTGTCACATCCGGACATCCTTCGGCTTTTAAGCAGATTTTGGCGAGGAATGTATTTTTTTAGCGATCGAAATACATAAATCCAGAGGCAAAATTTTTAAGTACCTGCTTACAATACGTACAATTTTTTAACGTTCAGCTGTCCCTAAAACATCCTCACCAAAAAATCCCCAAAGGCAATCAAAAAATATCATCATGCACCTGGCTTATCGGACAGGGGAGTTGAAATTTTGGTTCGAAAAGGACGGGCGTCTATAAAATACCTCAAAAAAATTTTGAAAATTCTTGCCACATCCAAAAATTCTTAAGGTATTTGCTTTCGATTTTTTGATGTAGAACCCTGTATGCCGATTAGCAAAAAGCGCGTTATTAAAAGCCTCGATACCCTGAGCGAAGATTTAAAAGAACTCGTTAAGCGTCAATACCCGAACGGGTATGAAGGTAATATTACCCGCATTGTAAGCCCTAAAAAGGAGCCTCTTTTCGTGTTTCCCCTCGAAACGGACGATGCCACCTACTTGGTGAAGGTACCCGTAACCAAAAATAGCGATGGAGAGTACGATATGGAAAAGAAGACCAAGGGTGAATTCGGTGAAGATGACGATTTTGGTGGTGGCGATGACTTTGGTTCAGACGATAGCGACAGCGATGGTGGCGATGGTGATAATTTTGATGATGACGGTGGTGGAAAAGGTGGAAACGAAGCCAGCTACGACCCCGATTTCGACAATTGATTTACCCGACTTAACAAATACACACTCCACCCGCCAACAGTCGGGTGTTTTTGTTTGAACTTGCTCCTACAGAAATGGGTTTGGGATAGGACGTTCTATGTATTTTAGCAACTCTGAATGAAAGACAACTCCCTCACAAACGATTCGCACCTCGATCAGCTCGATCCTAAGGAATACATCATCATTAAGCGTGCCCGGGTTAACAATTTAAAGAACCTGAGCGTGGCAATTCCCAGGAATAAGCTTGTGGTGATCACTGGCCTGTCGGGTTCTGGAAAATCTTCGTTGGCATTTGATACCCTGTTTGCGGAAGGGCAACGCATGTATGTGGAAAGTTTGAGTTCATATGCCCGCCAGTTTCTTGGTCGAATGGAAAAACCGGATGTTGATTACATCCGTGGAGTATCTCCAGCCATTGCCATTGAACAAAAAGTGAACACTCGTAATCCTCGTTCAACGGTAGGTACCACTACCGAAATCTATGATTACCTCAAGTTGCTTTTCGCAAGGATCGGTAAAACGTATTCTCCTGTAAGCGGTAAAGAAGTAAAGAGAGATTCCGTGACCGATGTAGTAAACGCAATCAACAAACTTCCGGCCGGCACCCGGATTATGATTGCGGCACCGTTAACCTTGAAAAAGGCAAAAGCGAAGATTCAGGATGAATTGAATTTATTGCTCAGCAAAGGGTTTGCGAGAATTCTATTGAATGGTGAGGTGGCTTTCATTGAAGAATTAATTAGTTCCAAAAAGAAATTCTCAGCCGCAGATAAAATTGAAATTCTTATAGATCGTGCCGCTGTGAATGCAGAAGATGAAGACACCGTTTTCAGAATTTCCGATTCAGTCCAAACAGCCTTTTATGAAGGTCATGATGAATGCTTTGTTCATGCAGAAGGTCATAAACCAATGCATTTTTCGGATCGGTTTGAGCTAGATGGTATTACGTTTACTGAGCCTTCCGTAAATTTTTTCAGTTTCAATAATCCATTTGGTGCATGCCACACGTGCGAGGGTTTTGGAAAAGTTCTGGGCATCGATGAAGACCTCGTAATTCCCGACAAATCGTTATCCGTCTATGAAGGTGCAATTGCGCCTTGGCGAACAGAAGTGATGAGCGAATGGGCCAAGCCCCTATTGAAAAATGGTATCAAGTTCGATTTCCCGATTCATCGGCCGTATAGCGAGCTCACTGAAAAGGAACGCGAGCTTTTGTGGAACGGCAATGATTATTTCGAAGGCATTCATGCATTCTTCAAATACTTGGAATCGAAAATGCACAAAATCCAGTATCGCGTATTGCTTTCACGCTACCGCGGAAGGACTACATGCCCCGATTGTAAAGGAACCAAGCTGAGAAAAGATGCGCAATACGTAAAAATCGCCAACACATCCATTACTGATTTGGTGTTGATGCCAATTGAAGATACCCTCACATTTTTCACAACACTCAAACTTCCTGATTACGACAAAAAGATTTCAGAAAGAATTTTAACCGAAATCCGCTCACGACTGGAGTACATGGTGAAGGTTGGATTGGGGTACCTGACATTGAATCGCGTCACTTCCACTTTATCGGGCGGTGAATATCAGCGCATTAAACTTGCAACATCGCTTGGAAGTGCACTCGTGGGTTCGATGTACATCATGGACGAACCGAGTATTGGACTGCATCCAAAAGATACAGCACGGATGGTTGAAGTGTTGAAGTCATTGCGTGATTTAGGCAACACGGTTATTGTAGTTGAGCACGAGGAAGAAATTATGCGTGCAGCCGATCAGATAATTGACATTGGCCCAGATGCAGGGGCTCATGGTGGTGAACTGATTTTCCAAGGGTCACTCCAGCAGCTAAATGGTACAACCAAATCCCATACTGTCGACTATCTAAAAGGAATCGAAACCATTGCTGTTCCGAAAACCAGGCGCCAGTGGAAAGATTCGGTTACCGTTTTTGGAGCGCGGGAGAACAACCTGAAAAACCTGAAGGTACAGTTTCCATTGGGGACGCTTACGGTTGTAACTGGTGTTAGTGGTTCCGGGAAATCAACGTTGATCAAAAAAATTCTGTATCCGGCAATCGGACGGTTGAATGGAACGGTTGGTGAAACTCCGGGCAAGTATGATAAACTGGAGGGTGACGTAAGTCGCATTACGCAAATTGAATTCGTAGATCAAAATCCAATTGGAAAATCATCACGATCCAACCCGATTTCATACGTAAAAGCTTACGATGTAATTCGTCAGTTGTACGCTGATCAGCCTTTGGCACAACAACGCGGTTATAAACCTTCTAATTTTTCTTTCAACGTAGAGGGTGGCCGTTGCGAAACCTGCGAGGGTGAAGGCGAGATCAAAGTTGAAATGCAATTCATGGCCGACATTTTCCTGGAGTGTGAAAGCTGCCATGGAAAACGATTCAAGCAAGAGACACTGGAAATCGAGTATAACGGCAAAAGTATTTCCGATGTCCTCGACATGACCATTGAAGAGGGCTTAGAATTCTTTAAAGACAAAAAAGGGGTCTATGACAAAATTCTTCCATTGTATGAAGTCGGTTTAGGTTATGTAAAACTCGGCCAGTCATCCAATTCATTGAGTGGTGGTGAAGCACAGCGTGTAAAGCTTGCTTCATTCCTGGCAAAGAACTCTACAGAAGGCCATATCCTGTTCATTTTTGATGAACCTACTACCGGACTCCACTTCCATGATATTTCAAAACTGTTAAAAGCCATTAATGCGCTGGTAGATCAGGGCCATTCGGTGATTGTAATTGAACACAACCTTGAAATAATCAAGTGTGCTGATTGGATTATTGATTTAGGTCCGGAAGGGGGAGAAAAAAAGGGCGGCCAACTTTTATTTGAAGGCACGCCTGAAAACATGGTTAAAAAATCAAAAAGCTATACAGCTGAATTTTTGAAAGGGAAATTGGAATAAATTTTCAGATTGCTGTGACTTCCCTGTTAAGCATGCATTATTAATTTTTGTCACCCTGTTCCGCACGCAATGTTTGCGTAATTTTTTCTGAACGCTCGTTACTTCCATTCATCTTCAGAATTATAGAGATA
>DASTYM010000067.1:0-2666 GCA_035764995.1 Cyclobacteriaceae bacterium
ATCTGGTTTGATCAAATTGCAAGCCCGGTTAATGCTGCCATTGTTAACGGGCCTGAGTATCGAATACCAGTCATGGGAACTCAATCGCATCCATTCTTTCGAAGTCAGGAAAGCGACCGGACCTATATTCATTATGACAACGACCTCTACCGAAATGTAGATTTGTTGTATGACGCGTTTGGCGATGTACTGGTCTATAAATTTATTTCTCCCGATAAGGTCCTGTTTATCAAGCTCGATAGCAGGATGGTTCAGGATTTTAGCCTTCATCAACATTACTTCAAAAAATATAACGAAGGGATTCGTGCCGGCATCGGGGCATACTTTGATGTACTCTTTGAGAAAGATGACTTTGCAGTTGTGGTCAAAAGACGCAAAGTCGAACGGCTTGAAGGCAAGCTAAGTGTATACATTGAAGACGATGTGCACTATATTTTAAATAACGGGCAATGGATTCGAATTACAGGAAATGGAAGCTTCTCGAAAACACTTCCGAAAGACCAACGAAAAGAACTGACTACCTTTCTAAAAGGTAATCACATCAATGTTAGAAAGCGAAAGGATGATGATTTGAAAAAAGTGGGAGCGTTTTGTTATTCGCTTAAAGAGAGAAAGTAATGAAGGGGTACGCTCTTTTAATACTATTGACAGTAGCAGGATATTTATCTCATGCTCAATCCGGAACCATAACAGCTTTATACGACAGCACCCGCTTCACCGATGTTGTTCGAGACATTGAATCTAAAACACCGTATCGGTTTTTTTATGCTGATGCATGGGTCGATACGCTCGTGATCAGTGCTTCCTTTACAAATACCTCTCCTGTAACAATCGTTGAGAAAATATTACAAAACACCGTGATTCGGCATTATGTACTTGGTGACCGAATCATTCTCACACACCAGACTCCAATTCTGGATAAAATTGACACGACACTTTTTGAAGAATTTAAAAACCAGGATGGTTCTAAATGGAATTATTCATTTCAACGCGAACTGATTGCAGATGAGAAAGGTAGCCAAAAAGAAAATAGCATAATTGTCATCGGTGTTGCGGGGAAAACCAATGCGAATACTGTTATGCTTTCAGGTTACATTAAGGAAAGAAAAAACGGTGAATCAATTCCAGGTGCAGTTGTTTCCAGTTCGGGGAAAGCTACCACCACGGATCCATACGGATATTATTCATTACTTCTTCCGACAGGCCTGCAGACCATTACTGTGAATTTTGTCGGGATGAACGATGTGTCACAAAAGATCATGCTTCATTCCGAAGGAAAACTAAACCTCACCATGGAAGAGAAAATAACAGTACTCAGAGAAGTGACGGTTTCTTCAGAACAAGGTCAGAACGTTGCGAATCTTCAAATGGGAATGAGCAAAATCGACATGACCACAATTAAGAATGTTCCCAAAATACTTGGCGAGAATGATATTTTTAAAGTAGCACTTGCGCTTCCTGGTGTTAAGTCTGTCGGAGAAGGATCATCCGGATTAAATGTTCGCGGAGGTAATGCAGATCAGAACCTTGTTACGCTGAACGAAGCAACCATTTATAATGCTGTTCACTTCCTGGGCTTCTTCTCTGTCTTCAATGCAGATGCCATTAAATCGTTCGACTTGTATAAGAGTGCCATTCCGGCCAAGTTTGGCGGACGGCTATCTTCCATTTTTGACATTCAGATGAAAGACGGTAATCAAAAGAGGTTTGCGGGACAAGGAGGTATTGGCCCTATTACATCGCACCTCACCTTTGAAGTTCCGCTGAAGCAGGATAAAACATCCCTGATGTTTGGCGGACGTTCGACTTACTCAAATTGGGTTTTGAAACGAGTACCTGATGACAACATCCAAAACAGCAACGCCTCATTTTATGATTTATTTACCCGACTTACCCACAACATAAATGATAAAAACTCATTATACGTTTCACTCTATTATAGCAAGGACAAATACAACCTGTCTTCCGACTCCACCTTTTCCTACTACAACGCCATCGGGTCACTCCAGTGGCGGCATATTTTTAGTAATGACCACACGGCAGTTCTTACCGTGAGTCATAGCAATTACCAATACAACTTGCAGTACCAAACCATCCCTGAGTATTCATTTGACCTTGGATTTGGTATAAAAGAAACGCATATCAAGTGGAATTTCAGTTACAGCAAAAACAAACATCAGATTGAATACGGTGTGGATGGTAAATTCTATCAGCTCAATCCCGGTTTTCTTACCACGCCATCACAAGAGTCATTGGTAGTCGAAAAGGAGGTCGACCCCGAGAAAGGCCTGGAGAATGCTCTTTATGTTTCAGATGATATTGAATTAACCCCCGCGCTTTCAGTTTCTATCGGCTTACGATACTCTTTTTTTACTGCGCTCGGCCCCGCAACAGTTTATCAATACAATCCTAATTCACCGAAGAATGCGCTAACGATTATTGACACCGTCACCTATTCTGACAACAGCTCAATAAAAAATTATCATGGTCCGGAGTATAGAATTTCAGTGCGGTATAAATTAGGAGAAAACACTTCGATCAAGGGAAGTTACAACCGGACGCGCCAGTATATACACATGCTTTCCAATACGGTGGCGGTCTCTCCAACCAATACCTGGAAACTGTCAGATGCTGATATTGCACCGCAAATAGGAGATCAGGTGTCG
>DASTYM010000068.1:0-4863 GCA_035764995.1 Cyclobacteriaceae bacterium
ATCAATACCGGGAATGGATTTTCAGCAACAGCCATACCGTGGAAAGGTGCATCCATGATAAGTGAAAATGCTACCGCCAGCGAATCTGCAAACGTGGCGTTCACGGTTGGTTTTGCCATACCGTTACCCTCCGGATCCATCAAGTTTACTGTTTCACCCAGTGGAAGTGCAGGCAATGGCATGAGCCGTGAACTTTCAAAGTTTACGGATATGGACGGTGACGGATATCCTGATTTTGTTACGTCAACCAATGATGATAACCTGACGGTATTCAGATCAACCATTGGCCGAACCAACATGCTTAAATCGGTGAACCGACCATTAGGTGCAGCCTTCTCCATGAACTATGAACAGCTGGGCAACACCTATGAAATGCCAAACAACGTATGGGCATTAACAAGCGTAAAAGTATTTGATGGATTTAGAGGGGATGGTGCCGATTCTTTGATGACCACGTTTAGCTATGAAGACGGATTCTTCAACCGTCATGAACGTGAATTTTATGGCTTCAAAAAAGTAATCACCAGCTCGCATGATACCGAGAAAAGCAATGAAGTGTACACAACAGTTACGCAAACCTTTAACAACGAAAACTACTACGAAAAAGGTCTGCTGCTCACAGAAGTGATGACCGATGCCAGCGGTAGCAAGTTTGTGGAGAAAGAAAATATGTATCAGTTAAATGACATAGTTACCGGTGACCGGCTACCGGTAACCGGTGACGTGGATCCTGGCAATGCATTCCCTGCACTAACCGAAACCTCACAGAAATTTTATGAAGGTCAATCAACTGCGGGCAAAAGCACCCGGATGACATACAGTTATGATACCAAAGGAAACGTAACAGCCTACACCGATTTTGGTGATGAAGGCAATGACGATAACCTGAGCGCTTCCATTACCTACCATAATAATGCATCACTTTACCTGGTTGGCACACCAAAATCAATCACTGTATATGCGGGCGGCAGTTCCCCCTCCGGGGGTCAGGGGGCGGGGGCGTGGGTGCGAAAACGCGAGTCAGTGATCGATGCGTTTGGCAATGTTACGCAGATCAAGCAATATCTAAGTGATTCAGAATTTGCCACGCACGATATGGAGTACGATGGTTTTGGGAACCTAACAAAAATTACAAGGCCCAAAAACAAAAAAGATGAACGCCTGAATTTTACGTATGCGTACGATGATGTGGTGCATACGTACGCAACTAGCGTAAGCAATAGTTATGGCTATAGCTCTCAAGCCACCTATGACTTCCGCTATGGACAGGTTCTACAAAGTACCGACCTGAACGGAAATAAAATTTCATACGAACTTGATAACCTGGGTCGTGTAAAAAGCATCACAGGGCCGTATGAAAATGGCGGAGCAAATAAGACTATTGAGTTCGAGTACCACCCGGAAGCAACAATTCCGTGGGCATTGACTAACCACTTCGACCCATCAAACCCGAAAAACAAAATGCAGACGGCCATTTTTGTGGATGGCTTGGGAAGAGTTCTGCAAACGAAAAAAGATGCGGCCCTGTATGATGGCGAAGGCAAGCCTGACAAAGAAATGATGGTGGTGAGTGGACGTGTGGAGTTTGATGCATTTGGAAGAACCACCAAAGCCCTCTACCCGGTGACCGAAGTACTTGGCACACCTGGAGAATTTAATCGTGAGAAGGACAGTGTTACGCCAACCACAACAACCTATGATGCATTGAACAGGGCACTTACTGTTACTTTACCCGATGGTGCTGTCACCAAAACCGAATACGGCTTTGGCAGCGACCGAAACGGAGCACAACAGTTCAGCACCAAAACTACTGATGCCAACGGTAAACAAACAGAACAATTCACTGATGTGCGCGGACGCGTGAGTGCTGTGAAGAACTACACCACCGAAAAAGAAATATGGACAAGCTTCAAATACAATGCAATCAATGAACAGGTTGAGGCCACCGATGATTTGGGTCATACAACTTTTTCGTCATACGATAATTTTGGCAGAAGAACAGAACGCAAACACCCTGATGCGGGTACAACAACATACAGCTACGACCTTGCCGGAAATCTAACGCAACTGATTACAGCCAACCTGGCTAAAGATGGTTTGGCCATTCAATACGCGTATGACCGCGAGCGATTAATGGAAATAACCTATCCGCAAAACCCGGAGAACAATGTGAAGTATACATACGGTGTTGCGGGGGCAACAGACAACCGCGCAGGAAGAATTGTTTTGCAGGAAGATGCCACTGGTGCCCAGGAATTTTTCTACGGCCCGCTGGGAGAAGTAGTGAAAAACGTACGCACTGTTATTATCCCGCAGTTTGGCGAACAGACCTATGTTACTGAATGGACGTACGACACCTGGAACCGCTTAACGCAAATGACGTATGCTGACGGAGAAAAAGTTGACTATACCTACAATGCAGGCGGATTATTGCTGCGCATGGACGGCAAAAAGAAAAGCAGTACCTTCAGCTACGTGAAGCAACTGGGCTACGACAAGTTTGAGCAGCGCGTGTTCCTGGCGTATGGTAATGGAACAAAAACCACATACAACTACGAGCCCGACAGAAGAAGATTGAAGAACATGACCGCCCAAACCAGCGCCAAACGTTTGTTCATGGATAATGTGTATGAGTACGATAAGGTGAACAACATTTTAAGCCTCACCAACAAGGCGCCATTGCCGGCCAATAATTTAATGGGTGGTGCAAGTGAATACACCTACAATTATGATGACCTGTACAGGCTTACGAATGCGCAAGGACATTATAAAGGAGCCAACGATGAGCATACTTACACATTGGCAATGGCCTACAACAGTGTGGGAGGCATCACACAGAAAACACAAGTGCACCAGCGCAAAGGCGTAGAACAGAAGAAGACAACGTACAATATGTCTTACACGTACAGCGAAGAGCAGCCTCATGCACCAGTGCACATTGGGGAGCAGACCTACAGCTATGATGCTAACGGCAACCAAACCGGCTGGACACACGATGTGAGCGGACAACGCAGGAATATTATGTGGGATGAAGAAAACAGGATACGTGCAGTATATGATAATGGAGCATTTTACCATTACACCTATGATGCAAGCGGAGAGCGTGTGTTGAAAGGGCAGAGTACCGGGCAACGCGTATTTGTGAATGGTGAGTGGAAGGCTGGTTCAGGACAGATGGGAAATTACACGGTATATGTGAACCCGTATATTGTTCTGAAGAGTGGTGGTTACACGAAGCACTACTACATCGAAGGCCAGAGAATTGTTTCCAAGCTTGGAGGAGGCTGGGAGAATAGCGGGAACGGTCCATTAAAAGCCGGTGAAGGAAAAGTTGATTACACTGGACGAGGACAAAAAGTGTTTGATGGGATCGTGAAGAATTTAAAATTCCTTGGAGCAGATGGACAGATTTTAACAGCCGGCAAGAGTGGCAAGGTACCACCTGGACAAATTAATGGCTCAGGTAACATTGCCGAGGCATTCCGTTACTTCTATCACCCCGATCACTTGGGAAGTACGAGCTACGTAACCGATGCGAGTGGTGAGGTGTATCAGCACTTAGAGTATTTTGCATTTGGGGAGACGTTTGTTGAGGAGCACTCTAATACGAATAGAACACCGTATCTGTTTAATGGTAAGGAGTTGGATGATGAGACAGGGTTGTACTATTATGGGGCAAGGTATTATGATCCGAGAACGAGTGTGTGGCAATCAGTTGATCGATTCACAGATAAATACCCAAGCCTATCACCGTATCAATTTACAGCTAATAACCCGATTCGATTTGTTGACATAAATGGTGACTCATTATGGATCAATTTTAAAGGAGGGCGAGTGTTGTACAACAACGGTCAATTACTAAACGGGGATGGATCTGTATATACAGGGAAAAAGACTCAATTTTTAAGATCAACTGTTAAGGCCCTTAATACTCTTAATAGCACTGAAGAAGGGCAATCATTAATTGGAGATTTGCAGTCAAGTAAATTCAATTTTGATATTAAGGAAGGAAATAGAACTAGCTTTGATCCAACAAATCATAACAATGCAAGTGCAATTTCTCTTATGAATGGTGATCATGGTATTCAACGACCAAATGAACCACTTAATGAGATTGGATCGGGAGGAGATATTTATTTTAATCTTAATGCAAGATTTGAAGTTAGCACAACAAAAGGGGTTCAGGTCTTACCGCTGGTCATAGCCCTCGGTCATGAAATGCGACATGCTGCAGATGCATCTACCGGTCAATTGGACAAGGGAATAAGAGATCCAGGAACAGGAGTTCCATTCTTAGGAAGTGAAATTAGAGGAAATTACACCGGTAATTTGTTGCTGAAGCAACTTGGGTATAAGTATTATCAAAGTACAATATATGGAAGCAGTATACCAATTCTTCAAAATGGTAGCCCTGTTAACGTGGGGAAACCAGCTCTTAATTGTTGTTATCCTCCTTTTTTATTTAACAAATAGATTTAGATTAGGATGATGAAGATTAAGATAATGCTTTTAATAATAATTCTAAGTGGCTTTACTGTTCATGCTCAAAGGACTAAGCGCATTAATTTTAGCACTTTTGAATCAATTCAAAGCAAGAATAAGGTGACATTCTGTCTTGAAGTTCCAAGAAATTATAATGAAATAAGATTACAAGGTGATACTCACCTTGGTTTAAAGGTTAAAGCGATCCACTACTCAGATTCATCTATAATTTATATTGGAGATAATACAAACGAAGGCTCAATACTAAACTGGCAAAACAAAATAAATGGTGGTTATTTACCTTTAACGAAAAATTCAGAACTTGATACTCTCTCCATGCATGGTAAGCAATGGAACGGAAATTTTTGGAAGGAGGAGATT
>DASTYM010000069.1:0-4052 GCA_035764995.1 Cyclobacteriaceae bacterium
CGAGTTCAGGGCTGTCAATTCCCTCCAGCAGAACTATGTGAACCTCATGATTAATTTCAACCTCTAACGTATTCCCATCAATTACAGACTTCACTTTGCCAGAGAGCTGGTCTCCGGCAAACAGCATGAAGTATAAAAAAAATGCGATCAGAAAAAAGATGAAGCGTATCATTATGAGTTCCGATTTACAAAGGCAAGGTAGCTCAGCTTATATACCGGCCCTCCTAAGAATCTAGTGGCAACTCTCTCATGTAAGGTTTACCATAAAAGAAAACTATTGGCTACTAGCAAATGGCCAATGCCTTAAGTTTTATACCATTTTCGCTGTTTTAAGGCTATTTCTTGCAGTATTGATCGATCTGGAAACGAGCTTTTTCGTCACCAAATTCTACTGCGCGTCTCCAGTCAAAACACGCTTTATCGGTTTTCTCCATTTGATAGTAGAAATTTCCGCGTTGCTTATAATAAGAAGCGTTTTTTGGATCTACGCGGATTGCATCATCAAGATCAGACACTGCGGCACCGTAATCGTCCAAACCTGCTTTGCAAGTGGAGCGGTTGTAGTATGCAACACCATCATCAGGCTTCAATGCAATAACTTTGTTGTAATCCAGTACAGCTCCTTCAAAATCTGAAATGCTTTCTTTAATCAACCCTCGATTAAAATAAATATCAGCATTATTCTTATCGAGGTTAATGGCACTGCCAAGATCAGTGATGGCTGCCTTTGTGTTTTCCATTTCGATATGTGCCTTCGCGCGGGAGGTGAAAAGCTGAACCGAATTCTCACCAGCTTTCAGGGCAGCATCAAAGTCTTTAATAGCAGCCTCGTAATCCTGAGTTTCAAGCAATGCTCTTCCCCGCTTATAGTAGGTTTCTTTCTCTTTATTACCACCCTCAATCAGTTTATCAAAATATTCCAGTGAGGCATTATAGTTCTTCATGCTGTAATACGATTCAGACAACATGTGGTACGTGTCCATGGTTGGGTTCTCGGTTAGCTTTTCAACCATTCTAAAATCTTTGGCGGCTAAATCAAACTTTTCTGTTTTGAAATATGCATGACCGCGATTGTCATATGCAATAACATATTCAGGATTGAGAACGATCGCTGCAGCGAAATCCTTGATGGCCTCCGGATATTTTTCGGTTGTGAAATAGGCCCTTCCCCGGTTATTCAGCAACACCGGATCTTTGACACCCAACGTAATCGCATCGGTGTAATCTTTAATGGCCGCATTGGCATCACTCAAATTTAACTTTGCATCACCGCGGTGAAAGAACGCTGCGCCATATTTCGCATCCTGTTCGATCGCCTTGGTAAAGTCTTCAGCAGCCTTTACATAATTCTCTTCAGCGGAGCGACACAAGCCGCGCATATCATAAATGGACGCATCGAAAACGCCTATGCCAATAGCTTTATCAAAATCGGGAAGTGCACCCTTAAAATCTTTCAGATAGAATTTTGCGATGCCTCTCTTCACAGTCAGGTTAATATCACTTTCTCCTGCACTGATAGCCTTGTTCAAATCCGTCAAGCCCTTGTCGTATTCTTTCAATTCAACGTACGCCACGCCACGAGCGCCTGATACTTTTGCACTCTTATCTCCAGCGTCAACAGCCTTGGTAAGATCCGTAACCGTGCCTTTATAGTCTTTTGTGGAAAACTTCGCCAAGCCCGAAAAAGCAAATTCTTCAGCACCTGCCTCATTGCGTGCGATCACGATAGCCTCATCGGCTATAACTGCGGGATAATCTTTTAATTGAAATTTGGCTGCTGCGCGATTTTTAGTAGCAACGATGTAATCTTTCTTGAGCGTAAGTGAACGATTAAAATCTTCAACAGACTCTTGCACTTTCCCTGCATTGAGTTTTGCCTTTCCGCGATTATTGAAAATTACTTCATCATTCGCACCAAGTGTAACGGCTTTATCATACGACTCAATAGCCCCGGTCCAATTGCTCTTTTTGAATCGGGCATTCCCAAGTTGGAAATAGACTTCCTTATTTTTACTCTCGAGTGTAGAAGCTTTTTCAAGCATGGGCTCCGCTTCTTTTTCCTTTTGCGATTGCAGGTAGGAAAGGGCCAGTGCTTCGTAGGTTAACAAATCTGCTTTTTCATTTTTAACAACCTTTTCAAGGTCGATGATCGTAGCAGGATAAAGTTTCAATTGGTAGGACGCCTTCCCTCTTTTCTCGTATATACCATCTTCTTTTTCGCCTGCCATTTCAGCTGATGTGAGGGCATCAACAGTTCCCTTAAAATCATTTCCTTCGTAACGCAAATAGCCGGCATACAACAAAACCTTGCCATCCTTCACGCCTGCCTTGATCGCATTTTCCAAATACGTTTTCGCTGCATCCTTTTGATTGAGTTTGTATTTCGATATACCAAGCATCTTCAACACGTCTGCAGATTCGGCCTCTGTTCCTTTTGATTTTTCGAGATCATCGGCTGCTCCGGCAAAATCCTGCGTACTGAACTTGGCAGTACCCCGGTTGAGCAATGCCTTTTTGTTATTGGGATCTAACTGAATTGCTTTGTCGAAGTCAGGAATAGAGCCTGCTGCATCGTTTGTATTCAATTTTGCTTTTCCCCGATTGTTAAATACGATCGCATCTTTATCAGAAAACTTAATAGCATTGTCGTAATGCTTGATTGCACCTGCAAAATCATTTTTCAGAAACCTGATATCACCCAGGTTTTTAAATATTTCCGCATCGTTCACGCCAAGTGAAACGGCCTTTTCTAAATCTTTCTGAGCGTTATCATAGTCCTTTTGAACAAACTCAGCATTTCCTTTTAACTGAAATACCTCTTTGGCGCTGGCTCCCAATCCAACGGCTTTGCTCAGTGATTCAATTGTGCCTGCATATTCCTTGTTTTTATATTGACACAAACCAAGTTGTGTAAACACATCCTTGTCGCTAACACCCATAGAGACAGCCGCAGACAAACTCGTTACAGCACCTGCACAATCTGCTTCCGCTGACAAACTCAATCCAAGCATTTTGAATACTTCTTTATCTTTCACACCTTTTTGCACAACCTTGTTCAAAGATGATGCTGAACCTTTATAGTTTTTCAGGTTGTACTGAGCTGTTCCGACCTTCTGAAATATTTCCGTATCGGAGCGGCCACTGGCAACCAGCTTCTCAAAGTCACTGATGCTACCTGCCCAATCCTGCAAGAGGTATCGTGCTTCTGCGCGGTTCTCGATTGCTTTATCATAACCTGATTTTAATTCGAGCGCTTTATCAAAATCAGGAAGTGATCCTTTGTAATCTTTCAGATTGAATTTTGCCTTGCCACGATTATTATACAGCACGGCATCAGCTTTTCCGGTGGCGATGGCTTTGTCGTAGTTCGTGATGGCATCTCGGTAGTTCTCCATTCTGAATTTACCGTTGCCCAAGTTAGCGTACGTTTCAAAGCTATTCGCACCCATGCTGACTGCTTTTTCAAGATCAGTGGTTGCACCTTGAAAATCATTCAGGCTATACTTGGCGTTTCCGCGATATTCAAAAAGTTCAGCCGTATTGATCCTGCCTTTGACGGCCTCATCAAAATCACTTTTCGCTTTTTCAAAATCTTTTTCCTGATAATAGGTGATGCCACGCTTCACGTACACCTCCTTGTTTGGGAACCCCGAATTGATGAGTTGCGTAAACTGGGTTGAGGCAACTTTAAAATTGCCATCCTTGAATTTACCCAGCGCTTCCTGGTACAGGGCGTTCAGCAACGAATCGGTTTTCTGTGAATCAGTCTTCTGTGAAAAAGACGGAAGGGAAATCAGGCAAAGAAAAAGCAACGTACAAGCGCGCATAGTTTGAAAGTTGAAAGAAAACAAAATTACAAATCAAGTAATGGGAAATACCTGAAATTGAGTAAAAAACTCACGCACTAAAATTGCAATGAAGATTATTTAATAAGAGAATGATAAGTGAAATAACCGGCAATGCAAACTAAAATCACAAGCAACACGTATCCGAAAATCTTGGCGCGAGTGAAATAAGACCTTAGGGGAATAGTTTTTCTCATGCGGTTATTC
>DASTYM010000070.1:0-8259 GCA_035764995.1 Cyclobacteriaceae bacterium
GACCCTACCCGGATCGAAAATGTGAAAGATCACCAATGGTTCAGGTTGAAAGCTTCTGCAGAGCATTACTTTAGTCGTGGTTGGTACAGACCGGGTTATTATGCGGAGGCAGTATTTTCAAATCAGCCGGTCTTCAGCAATTATTTTGGAACAATTGTAAACGCGCCATCATTTTTTCCCATCCAGGATAGTCGGACGTTGATTCTGGAAAACTTTCGAGCCTTTAATTATGTAGCGTTTGGCGTTCGTAATGTATTTGTGTTTAAGAGCTGGTTGGATTTCAGGCTGGAGGGGTATGCGTTTAAGGCCTTCGAGGAAATTATGGAAGGTCAAAATCAGGAAGCACTTGAGAAAACGGATTTAACCCAGGTCGTTTTTGCTGCCTCTTCCAGCCTGGTGTACCATTCTCCGGTAGGGCCCATCGCACTAAGCTTCAATTATTATAACGATAAGGAGAATGAATTGGGATTACTCCTGCATGTAGGGTTTTTGCTCTTTAACAAGCATAGCCTCGAATAATTTTAACCTTTTGGGGCTCTCTGATTCCGGTTACTGTGTTCCCCTTCTTAGGATTTAAACAAACTGCATGTATTATTTCGATCAATTTTAAAAATTTTCCCTAAGTTTATTGGTTGAATTTAACCTGCCCTCATCTCATGAAGAGAATCCTTTGTGTACTTGTTGTATTGTGTGTAACGTATGTGACGGCCTCTGCTCAGGTAGTACAATGGGCGTCAAAAGTGTTGCAATTTTCCACTGAATTAACGCCTGCCCAATATTCGGCCCAACAGGCCTTGGGCAAACCAAATGTGTTACCGGCCGGGGGTCAAAACCCGAATGCCTGGGCACCTGACAAGCCCAATCGCAAGGAATTTTTAAAACTCGGTTTCGATAAACCAATAAACATCCGTCAAATTGCTATAGCCGAATCACATAATCCGAGCGCGCTTTATAAAGTGTATGTCTATGATGAGGCCGGCAAAGAGTATGAGGCGCACACGCTCAATCCGATGGCCATACCAATGAAGGGCCGTATGCTTACGGTATTTATGGAAATGACTCCCTATAAAGTGGCCGCGGTTAAACTTGAATTTGACGGAGCAGCGGTTCCGGATTATTTCGGAATAGATGCTGTGGCAATTTCTGATTCAAGTTATCCCATTATTGCTTTCATTCCAACGCCATCCCTGCTTGCTTCAGGAATAGTAACCGAAGCACTGGATAAAAACGTTAATAGTGAATACAGCGAAATTAATCCCATGCTTTCTCCTGATGGTAAAGTATTATACTTCAGCAGAAAGAACCACCCCGATAATATGGGAGGAACTGCTGATAAAGAAGATATCTGGTATTCAGAACTGGGCTCAGACGGTAAATGGCAACTCGCCAAAAATATGGGTCCGCAGTTTAACAATTCAGGCCCCAACTTTGTAAGTGCTATTCAGGCTGTAACCCCTGATGGCAAGTCGGCTGTGATGGTATTAGGAAACAAATACGAACCCAAAGGAAATAGCGGAGAAGTTGTGAAGCTGAGGGCCGGAGTTTCCATTAGCTCCAATGTGGGCGGAGAGTGGTCAGATCCTGTTGCCTTAAATATTAAGAATGACTACAACTACAACGATAAAGCGAACTACTTCCTCACCAACAACAGAAAAACAATGATTATGTCTGTCGAGCGTGATGATACTCATGGGGACAGAGATCTCTATGTTTCATTTATGCAGGATGATAGCACCTGGACGGAACCATTGAATCTTGGTGATATTGTGAATTCAGCCGCAGAAGAATCTGCACCTTTTTTGGCTGCTGATGACAAAACACTTTATTTTTCATCGAATGGATTCAGTGGCTATGGCGGAAATGATATCTATGTATCGAAGCGATTGGATGACACGTGGACGAACTGGTCAGAACCAGAAAACCTGGGCCCCGAAATTAATTCACCTCGCGAGGATTTATTTTTTAACATACCGGCAAACAGTGAGTACGCATATTACTCCCGTGGTGTAAGTGAAACGAACCTTGACATTTTCCGGGTAAAACTGCCGATTATGAAAACGCCCGAAATCTGGGTTACGGTTAAAGGAAAGTTAGTAGACTCAAAAACAGGAGAGCCGATTGGAGCAAAAATTGTTTACGAGAAATTACCAGACGGAACCGTAGCAGGTATAGCACAGAGCGATCCTAAAACCGGAGAGTATGAAATCAAATTGCCAGCGGGCCACCTGTATGGAATTCGTGCAGAAGCAAAAGATCATATCTCGGAAAGCCAGAATCTTGATCTGAAAAATATTACAAGCGAAACGGTAATTGATCGGAAAGACTTCCTGCTAGAGCCAATCCAGGTTGCAGCGATAGAAGAAAACGTAACCATTACACTGAATAATATTTTCTTTGATTTCGATAAAACCACCCTCAAGTCTGAATCTTTCCCTGAGCTAAACCGGATTGTTGACCTTATGAAGGAACGCGAAACGATGCAGGTAGAAATTGCAGGCCACGCTGATGCTACCGGTGATGCGACCTATAACAAAGGGCTTTCTAAACGAAGAGCAGAAGCTGTGCAGAAATATTTGGTCGGAAAAAATATCAGTGAAGCGAGGATATCCGTTGCATTTTATGGTGAGGATAAGCCTATTGAAAGTAACGCTACAAAAGAAGGAAGACGGAAGAACAGACGAGTTGAATTCAAAATCCTGAAACCGTAAATTACGAATGATGAAAAGGTCTTTAATCTTCAGTTTTTGTGTTTTGAGTGTATTCACAGGGATTGCACAAACTACCGATAGCCTGATAACAGCCCAGGGTCGCATCATCAATGCCGACACGAAAGAACCGCTGACAGCTAAAATTACATATCAAAGTTTACCCTACGGAAATAAAGTAGGTGTTATTAACAATACCACTTATTCGTTCCCGATGTTTGATAAGGAACGATATTCGATCATCGTGGAAGCTCCCGGTTTTGTTACCGCCAAGTATATGCTTGATCCAGCTGAAGCCAGCGGTCAAAACCTGGTAAAAGATATTGAGATGGTTCACGGAGATGCAGTTGTTAAAAAGAAACATGAAGCTGGTCAGGTAATCCTGCTCAACAGCCTCATCTTTGAAATCGCAAAATCAAAAATAGCTCCCGAGTCATATCCTGAATTGGACAGGGTTGTGGCCATGATGGAAGAAAACCCGAAAATGGTGATTCAATTAGAAGGACATACTGATTATCTTGGGGTTGCCGCCAAAAATTTAAAACTGTCACAAGAGCGTGTGGATGCTGTTAAAGGATACCTCATTTCAAAAAAGATTAGCAAAAACAGAGTTAAGACTAAAGCATTTGGCGGAACAAACCCCCTCTCACGGGAAGACACACCTGAAGCCCACCGGATGAACCGAAGGGTGGAGTTACGCGTGTTACAGAATTAATGAAGAGATGCAATCAGAGAATTTTTTTCGCTGATCGAATATATTACGTGAAGATATTTTTCTTTCATCTCAGCGCTCCACTCACTTTGCTGAACGGCAAGCAACAGAATCATCGAGAACTCATGAATGCGCGATGAAGAATAAAGCTCGTGTGCTTTTTCTAAAAATCGTATTGATTTTTCAAGTTGTTGGTGATTGAAGGAATCAACCGCTTTGTTGTAATAAAGCAAACCCTGGAGCTCTTCCAACGACACTGTCTTGTATAAATCAAAACTGAATTGATAGTGGTTGAGTTTGGAGTTGGTAGCAATCAATGTATTTTGTTTGTATGTAGCAATTCGCTTCTCAATTCCCCTGTCAGTATCTACAAAACCCTCTAATGGATCGGTTGCTTCCAATAAGATTTTACCTTGCTTGGTTTCAACTGTTAAGAAAATATGATAGTTGGTCTCAATGACTTCATATTGAATACCAAAATGATTTAAAACAAGTGCATATAATATTGTCCCGGTCAAACAATTGTAATCACCCTTGTTGAAGAGTTCGTTAAAAGATGCATAAGGCTTATACGATTTCAAATACTCCTGGTGCGTTTTCGTGAAGATGAATCGCACAAAATCTTTTTCTCTCCTGATCGTTTGTTGTTTTTTCTCCAGCTTTTTCAGGAATGAATCAAATGATGCCCCTGTTGATAGTTGCTGATCATCAATGGAAAGAAATGAGTTCAGGTAAGATGAAGTAGGCACAATCGGCCCGCCCTCGAATCCAAAGGAAGGTATCGAGATCAGAAGGGCTAGTATAATGGTAAGCTTTTTCAATGTTACGCCAATGTTACCAATATGTTAACAAAGTTAACGGTTTGGTAACATAGGGCAATGGCTCATGAAAAACTTAACATTGGCCTCCGTTTTAACAGATTTGATTACCTTAGAATATGGTAAGCGCAATTGAGCAAAAAGAGGGTTTAGAGCATATTTCGAGCATTTTTGATACACTTCAGAAGGCTTCCACGGGCTTTAGGAAAGAACCGACCTCAAACAGAAAAAAGCGTCTGGAGAAGCTTCGGATTTGGATTAAAGCAAACCGCACGGCTATCCAGCAGGCAATTCATAACGATTTTCGAAAGCCGGCAGCCGAGGTAGATACAACTGAAATATTTCCCGCGCTGGACGAAATCAAGCTGGCACTCGATAACCTCGACCGCTGGACAAAGCCCAAAAAAGTTGACGCGCCCATCACCATGCTGGGCACCCGTGCTACCATTTTGTATGAGCCAAAAGGACTTTGTTTGATTATCTCACCCTGGAATTATCCATTCAATTTATCAATAGGTCCGTTGGTGTCAGCGTTGGTCGCTGGTAACAATGTCATCATTAAACCATCAGAGCATACACCTCACACATCAGCACTCATCAAAAAAATGTGTGAAGAAATTTTTGACGCTAATCTGGTAACCGTTTGTGAAGGAGGCCCGGAAGTATCGCAAGCGTTGCTCAAACTTCCGTTCGATCATATTTTTTTTACAGGCAGCCCATCCATTGGCAAAGTAGTGATGAAGGCTGCTGCTGAGAATCTTACTTCGGTTACATTAGAACTTGGCGGTAAATCACCAACCATTGTTACAGCCTCGGCTAGCATAAAAGATGCTGCACAGCGAATTGCAGTAGCCAAATTTATCAACAACGGCCAAACCTGCATTGCGCCTGATTACGTGTTGGTCGATGAACGCATGGCTCCCGAATTCATCAACAAACTGAAAGAACAAGCACAGAAACTTTTTTCAGAAAATGACAAAAGCATTCAGTCCTCACCGCACTATGCAAGAATTGTAAACCAGAAACACTATGATCGGTTGAACATACTTCTCCAGGATGCCATCACGAAAGGATCGAAGCTTGAAATGAGCGGCCCGGTCGAACCATCCGAACGATTTATTCATCCAATGATCTTATCGCTCGTACCTCCTGATACGATGTTGATGGAAGAAGAAATTTTTGGCCCCATTCTTCCGGTGTTAACATTTAAGAAACTTGATGATGCCATTGAATTCATCAATAAGAAACCAAAGCCATTGGCGTTATATTTCTTTGGATCGGATAAGAAGGAACTTCAGCGTGTCAAACAGGAGACTTCATCAGGGGCTCTTTGTGTGAATGATTGCGCCATTCATTTCTTGCATCATAATCTTCCTTTCGGGGGAGTCAATAATAGTGGTATAGGAAAATCTCACGGATACCATGGATTTATGGCTTTTTCTAATGAGAAACCCGTTTTAAAGCAAATGAGCGGATTTAGTGCATTCAGTTTTTTTTATCCCCCTTATACTCCTTTTGTGCTTCGGTTAATTAACTGGTTGTTGAAAATGTTTTAAAACACCTGTTGACTGATGAAGAGTTGGCAGATTGGCACGAGTTTTAAGCAAAACTTAACGGCATTTAAGGTACAGGTTTAGTAATTTTGACATTCATTTATTCTTAAGTCATTTATTATGAAGAAAGCTCTCATCATTGTCGGGTTGGTTTTAGGTGTGCTCCTGGCTGCTGCCTTTATCCTGCCAGTTGTTTTTAAGGATGATATTTTTGCAGCCATCAAAAAGGAAATAGATAAATCGGTTAACGCAGATGTAAACCTGGAGGCAGATAAATTTTCACTGAGTCTTTTCACCAATTTCCCCAGCATAACAGCTGAGATGAAAGATTTCGGAGTTGTTAATCGTGAACCATTCGCAGGCGAAGTTTTGTTTGCCGCAGAAAAATTTCAAGTGGAGGTTAACCTGGCAGATGTGTTGTTTGGCGATGAGTTGCGATTAAAAGGTATAACCATTGTACGACCCATCATCAATGTGAAAGTGCTGGAAGATGGCCGCGCCAACTATGACATCGCTGTTCCCTCTACAGATACAGTAACTACAACAGATGAAGGTTCGGAAGAATTTTCCTTTGGTATTGATCACTGGGAAATTGTAGGAGGTGATATTATATATGACGATAAGTCAATTCCGGTTTATACCGAACTGATCAATGTAAACCATACGGGAAGCGGTGACTTTACCCAAAGTGTTTTTGATTTAAAAACCAAAACCACCATTGATACCCTGGGCATGGGCTACGATGGTGATATGTACCTGTCTGATAAGCGCGCAGAAATCGACATGACCATTTCAATCAGCGAAGAGTACACCAAGTATACCTTCAAGGAAAACAGCGTGAAACTTAACGACTTTGGGATGAGCTTTGATGGCTGGTTTAAAATGAATGAGAAGGATTATGGAATGGACATCACTTTCAAGAGCCCTGAAAATACTTTCAAGAGCCTGTTATCCCTCGTGCCTGGCATGTACACCGAAAGTTTCAAGAACATTGAAACCAGCGGTGACCTGGCGTTTAGCGGATTTGCAAAAGGTACCTACAGCGATACCCAAATGCCTGCTTTTAACGTGGATTTAAAGGTAATCAATGCGATGTTCAAATATCCAGACCTTCCCACGCCTATCAATAACATTAACCTCGACATGCTGGTGGATAATAAAGATGGTGTGATTGATAATACTGTAATTGATATCAAAAAATTTCACATGGATTTCGGATCCAACCCGGTTGATGCTCGGGCGCTCATCAGCAAAATGTATCCCACGAATGTGGATGCAAACATTACAGCGAAACTTAACCTGGCTGAGCTCAGTAAAATGTTCCCGGTTGAAGGTTTAGATATGAAGGGTAACTATTCATTGAACCTGAAAGCGAATGGAGTTTACGACAGCCTGAAGAAAACAATTCCTGCGATCGATGCTGCGATGTCGTTGGCAAACGGATATGTGAAGTCATCTGAATTTCCAATGCCTTTGCAGGATTTGAAATTCAATTCGACCATCAAGAACAGTTCCGGAAAAATGGCGGAGACCTTTATTGCCGTGAAAGATTTTTCAATGGATATGGATGGAGAGAAGTTCAATGCCGATCTGTTACTTCAAAACCTGGATGACTATACCTGGGATCTTAAAGCAAAAGGCGGAGTTGATCTTGAAAAGATTACAAAAATATTTCCGTTAGAAGGAATGACGCTGGCCGGAAAAGTAAAAGCTGACATACAAACGAAAGGAAAGATGTCAGACCTGGATGCAGAGCGCTATGAAAAATTACCCACCAGTGGAGTTGCTTCAATGACCGGGTTTAAATACACATCGAAAGATCTTCCTTACGATGTTACGATGAGTAAGGCAGAAATGGTTTTCGATCCGAAGAAGATAGATTTGAAACAAGTATCTGGCACAATCGGGAAAAGCGATTTTAACGTTAACGGATCAGTTAACAACTACATCGGATACGTGTTTGGAAAAGGAGAGCTGTTGAAAGGATCCATGAATTTCAACTCGAACCTCCTTGATTTGAACGAGTTCATGACTGAAACCGAGGAAACAGCTACCACAACCGACACAGCCTCGTATGGTGTAATCCCCGTTCCTGAAAATATTGATTTCATCCTGAAGTCAAGTGTGAAGACTGTTAAGATGATGGATTATACGATGACCAACGCCAGCGGTGATGTAATTGTTAAAGATGGTGTCGCAAACCTCAGCGGTCTTAAATTTAATATGCTGGGAGGCGCATTCGTGGTGAACGGATCCTACAATGCGAAAGACATTAAGCATCCTAAATATGATATGGGAGTAAAAATTGATAATCTGTCAATCGCACAGGCAGCGGCATCATTCTCGATCGTAAAAACATTTGCGCCTGTTGCGGGATTAACGCAAGGTAATTTCTCAACTGATTTTAAAGTGAAAGGCGAGTTATTGGAGAGCATGATGCCAAATTTAAAAACAGTAGGTGGCGATGGCCT
>DASTYM010000071.1:0-4051 GCA_035764995.1 Cyclobacteriaceae bacterium
TGATCAGATTTTTATTAAATTTGATGTTGCCCCTATGAAATTCAGAGCCCTTTTATTTGGCATATTCCTGTCGGTTGCTTCGTTTGCTCAAACGGGTAACTATTTTCTCTCTCATTTCTCTCCCGATGAAGAGCGATTCAACATCATGTGCTTTGATATTGTTCAGGACGACCGCGGTGTATTTTATTTCGCCACGCAGGCGGGAGTTTTGCAGTTTGATGGCAGAAACTGGGACCTCATTGAAACAGCCGGCACGATTTATTCTATTGAGCGATCGGCAGAAGGTGAAATTTATGTTGCCGGATCGCAAGGCTTCGGCAAAATTGTTCGGGATGAATTTGGCGTAGAAACCTACCAGGTTTTGTATAAACAAGACGGGGCGGAATACATATTTCAAATCATCACACTGACAGATCGCATTTACTTTTTAAGTGACAAAAACTTATTTGAGTATTCCCTTCAAACGGGTCAGGTAAAAGTTCAAACAACCACAGAGCAGACAGGGGCATTCATTTCGCTGCATGAGATTTTTGACAAAATTTATGTTGGAACAGAAATCAACGGACTTTTTGAAGTCGACTCCGACAGGATCACACCAGCCTCCATTGGTCTTTCAGACAGCACCGCACTCATTTTTGCGTTGAAGTATAACGATCAGTACCTGCTGGGTACAGACGATAACAGAATTTATAAATACACAGAAAACAAAAAACTAAAAGAGATAAAACTAGAGGATGCTGTTTATGCCAATGCAGGTGTGATCCTCAATGCAACCTGGGTTAATGAAAAACTAATTGCGATTGGTACGTTGCGTGGAGGAGTGATGTTTATTAATCCGCAAACGGGCAAAACAGAAGAGATCATTAATTATAATACCGGTCTTCGCGACAATGAAGTTTTTGCGCTGATCTGTGACAAAAATCAAAATGTATGGGTGGCACATGCGTATGGCTTTACCCGAATCGCTCCCTTCTTGCCGTTCAGGTCTTTCCGTTACTACCCCGGCCTGGAAGGAAATTTATTGTGTGCCACCACCTATCGGGGGAAAGTTTATGTAGGTACCTCGGCAGGTCTCTTTAAGTTAGAAAAGGAAGAGTTTTATGATGAGATAGAATACTTCGTTGAAATTCCTATTAAAGTAAAGGCAAAGCCAGGAAAAAAGGAGAAAGCACCCGAGCCAGAAGTTGTTGCACCGGCTGTAGAACCAGAAGACACCAAAAAGGGAGGATTCTTTAGATTTTTAAGGCGTAAGAAAAAAGAAGAGGCAACGAAGCCGGCACCAACCACCACAGCGCCTATCGTAATACCCAAGGAAGAATCAAAAGAGCCACCTCCCAAGGCAGCGTTTAGACGCGAGAAGCGTACAAAAAAAATATTGCGTGCCGCATACTTCAGGTATAAAAAAGTTGAGGGCATTGATTCAAAAGTCACGCAGCTCATTCACTGGCAAAACAAGTTTATTGTGGCCGGATTGGGAGGAGCTTATGAAGTTGCAGAACAAAGCGTAAATCAAATTATACAAGATCCTATTCGTTTTTTGTTTGCGTCTGAACGATCAAAAAGTCTTATCGCCTCCACATACGATGACAGACTTCATCAATACAAATTTGATAAAACCTGGGTGGAAGCCAGGGTTGTTGAAAGCATTAATGGACCCGTAAATTTTATTTTTGAAGAAGACAGTGCTGCCATCTGGTTCTGCGGGTTCGATAAACTTTTCAGGCTGAACCTGGCGGATACCTCCCGACAGGTACAAACGCTTGATATTGATAAGCGCAACTTTGATCAATTGCTGGGTATTGCTTTTAACAAACAGGTTTTCATTGCTACTTCATCGGGCTTTTACTTTTACGATGCAAAAAAAGAAGCACTTGTAGAGGGCGATACGCTTAGGAAGCCAGTAGCTTATTTTGCTAATGCCAGGAATATGTGGTTCAGAGACAGCCACAGTTGGTACACTGTTGGCAAATCTGATGTTCACAACAATCTGCAATTGTTAAATCTTTTCTCAAACATTCGATTCATGGATTCGGATAGTGAGCGCGGAAGCTTATGGATCATTACCGGCAACAATGAGCTGCTGCAATTTAATAGCGAGTCTCCACGAAAGGACGAGGTATTGTTTCCTTTGATTCTTAAATCAATCGAGAATAATAATGTACTCATTCCACGGAAGGACAAGGTTGAAATTGATCAGGACAATAGTTCCATACGAGTTGAGGTAGTGCGCCCGGATTTTATTGGTGCGCGTTTTATTGAGTATCGTTACAAGATGGAGGGATTAAATGAGCAGTGGTCTGACTGGTCAACCACGTATAACATCATTCCATTCCCTTATATACCGACCGGTGATTACAAACTTTTGATTCAGTCGAAAGATATTTTTGGAAGAATCAATGAGTTGGATCCGGTTATCGTTGAAGTGGTACCTCCCTATTGGCGTCAGACATGGTTTTATGCGCTTGAGTTTGCCATTTTCACGATGCTGGTGATATTATCGTTCCGCCTAAGCCATCGATACAATGTAGTAAGCCGTTTATTATCCCTTCTTTCCATCATCATTCTTATTGAATTTATCCAAACTGCAGCAGGTTCAACATTCGCCACCAATAGCGGACCGGTAGTAGATTTCCTGATACAGGTTTGCGTAGCATTCGTGATCCTTCCGATTGAAGGGTTCTTACGCAGATTTATGTTGAGGTCGATTGATAAAAATAAATCAATTGATGAGAAGAATCCGGAGCCAGAGAAAACGAACGTGGAATAATCTCCCATTAGCATCATTAATTTTCTTAAATTACCTAATCCGAAATTTCTGAGGATCTGGAGGGGCTGTCATTCACAAAGCAGTCAGCAAGCTGAATGGTTAAAAAAACGAACATCGTTCTGGAAAAGAAAACCGGTGAACTTACGGCCAGCCGGTTTAAGGCGTTGCTTGAGAATGCCTATGATGGAATTGTACTTTACGACTCAACCGGAGCCATTCAATATGCCAGTCCATCCATAAAAGCTTTTTTTGGGTACACCAATCATGATGTTTTAGGCAGGAGAGGCACAGACTTCATATTTCACGAGGATGTTGAAGATGCCCGCGAAATTTTTTACAAAGTGTTGATGCAACCGGGAAAGAGCGTTACGCAGGTTCAGCGCTTTATTACTAAAAAAGGAGATGTGAGATGGTTTGAGTATACGCTTACAAACCTGTTGCATAATCCGGAAGTCAATGGTATTGTTTCAAACTTCCGCGATATTCATGAAAAGAAAACTGCGGAAGAAAAAGCCAACAAAAGCCAGCAATTGTTAACTACCATCAGTGAGAATATTGTGGATGGTATTTTCTTTGGTATCCCCGGAGAGGAGTTTCAATATGTGAACAAGGCATTTCTTGAAATTACAGGATATGCATCCATGGAAGAACTTCAAAAGGTAAAACCTCAGGATTTGTATGCTGAAGCGGAACGATGGCAAGAGATCGATGCATTGCTGAAGAAGCACCAAAACGTTAAAATTCAGCAAGTGCTGTTTAGGAGAAAGAATGGCGATTTCTTTTGGGGGGCAATCAGCATAACGCTTTTTGAAGATAAGACCGGTCAACGCTTTTTTGCGGGATCTATTCAGGACATTACCCGGCAGAAACAGGCAGAAGAACAGTTACTGAAGAGTCAACAATTACTCAATTCCATTAGTAGAAACGTAAATGAAGGTATTTACAGAAGTTCTGATAAAAAACTGCGTTATGTCAATGAAGCGTTTATTGCCATGTTCGGTTATCAGGATGCAGAGGAAATTATTAACCTGAACCCGGCAGAATTGTTTGCCGATTCGAAGATCAGAAAGCAATTGCTTAAAAAGCTAAAAAAAGAAAAGCAATTGATAAACGAGCAGGTTCAATACAGGAAGAAGAATGGAGAGCTTTTTTGGGGATTAATGAGCGGAACCCTTGTCAAATCCAAACGAGGCGAAACCTTTATTGACGGGGCTGTTCGTGACATCACCAAGCAGAAAGAAGCTGAAGATAAACTTCAGCAGAGTGAGCAGATGCTGGCAACCA
>DASTYM010000072.1:0-3025 GCA_035764995.1 Cyclobacteriaceae bacterium
TGTCGTGGTTGTGTAACGTATTTTTCAATGAAAACAGAACCATCACCAAAAGCAGAAATCGCCTCACTGACGGCTCGCTCCATTTGTTCCTGAAATTCTTTTTCATTTTCAACAATGCGCATTCCTTTCCCACCGCCACCAGCACTGGCTTTAATTAAGACAGGATAGCCAATTTCACTTGCAATCTTCTTTGCTTTATTGACATCATCAATTGGTTCTGAAGTTCCTGGTACAAGTGGCACGTTGAACTTGGCCACTGCTGCTTTCGCTGCAAGTTTGCTCCCCATTACCTCAATTGATTTCGCAGAAGGACCTATGAAAATCATTCCCGCTTTCTCCACCGCAGCGGCAAAGTCTTCATTCTCAGACAAAAATCCGTAGCCAGGATGGATTGCTTGCGCCCCGGTTTTCTGAGCGGCATCAATGATCTTTTCAATCCTTAAATAGGACTCTGAAGATGGGGGCGGGCCAATGAAAACAGCCTCATCCGCAAAGCGAACATGCAGGGCATGACGATCTGCTTCACTGTAAACGGCCACCGTTTTAATACCCATTTCGCGGGCGCTTCGCATCACCCTCAGGGCTATCTCTCCGCGATTAGCAACCAGTATTTTGTAGATTTTTGTCATTAGAAAACCTCTAAAATGCAATGCTAATCAATTAAAACGGTTGCACCAATCCCTCCTTCCGGCCTCCTGCTGTGACCCTGATTTTAAATAAACTAAATGAGGATGACAGAGCGAACGAATTTGACTGAGGTACTTTTATGATTTTTGGCTATCTTTGCGGGAATTTTAACGCATAATTTGACAATGATAGACTTATTTGAAAAGCTGAAGATGGAGGCCGGTCCCTTGGCCAAATACTCACATTTACCAGATGACTATTTCTTCTTCCCTAAACTGGAAGGTGAAATCGGTCCTCACATGACTTTCAACGGCAAGAATGTGTTGAACTGGAGTTTGAATAACTATTTAGGTCTTGCCAACCATCCTGAAGTTCGTAAAGCTGACGCAGATGCATCTGCCGAATTTGGTCTGGCGTACCCGATGGGTGCGCGTATGATGTCAGGTAATTCTAAATACCATATCGAACTGGAAAAACAACTGGCGGCTTTTGTTCAGAAGGAAGATGCTATGTTGTTGAATTATGGATATCAAGGTGTTTTGTCAATCATTGATGCCATTGTTGATCGCAAAGACGTAATTGTTTACGATGCTGAATCGCATGCGTCAATCATTGACGGTGTTCGTCTGCACATGGGCAAGCGTTTTGTGTATTCTCACAATGATATGGAGAGCCTGGAGAAGCAATTACAGCGTGCCACCAAACTGGCAAACGAAACTGGTGGTGGTATTCTTGTAATCACAGAAGGCGTTTTCGGTATGTCTGGTAACATGGGCGACCTGAAAGGTATCGTTGAATTGAAGAAGAAATACAATTTCCGATTGTTTGTTGATGATGCCCACGGATTTGGAACGATGGGTGCTACCGGAGCCGGTGTAGGCGAGGAGCAAGGCGTTCAGGACCAAATCGATTTGTACTTCTCAACGTTTGCCAAGTCAATGGCAAGCATCGGTGCATTTGTTGCTGGTGATAAGAGAATATTGAAGTTCTTACGTTATACAGTTCGCTCACAGATCTACGCAAAGTCATTGCCAATGCCATTGGTAATTGGTGCATTGAAGCGTTTAGAGCTTGTTAAAAAGCACCCTGAATTGCGTTCAAATCTGAAGAAGATCATGGCTGCAATCAAGACTGGATTGAAAGAAAGAGGATTTGCAATCAACGAAACACAAACACCTCCAACCCCTGTATTATTTAGAGGTGGCGTAGGGGAAGCAGCCAACATGTCGATGGATTTACGCGAGAATTATGGCATTTTCTGCTCGGTTGTGATCTACCCGGTGGTACCAAAAGACGTGATTATGTTCAGAATTATACCAACTGCTGCCCATACTATGGAGGACGTTGAACGGACTTTATCTGCGTTTTCAGCCCTAAAAACGAAGTTGGATAGTGGATTTTATAAGAAAGAAGAGCTCGTTTCTGTTACAAAAGGATAAAAAGATGGGTTTTTGAGTTGATTTCTACGGTTTTTATTTAAATTGGCATTAGAATTAAATCTTTTAAATCTAAACACTTAGGAAAATGCAAAAATTTCAAGACCTCAAAAATCTCATTGCTTCGCTGGAAGGCGATGCTGACAAGTTCTATACTAAAGCTAACAGCGCTGCTGGAACACGCCTCAGAAAAGGAATGCAGGAACTGAAGAACTTAGCCCAGGTGATCAGAGCTGAGGTTCAGGAACTGAAGAATAAAGACTAAGGTATTAACACCTAAACCTTTTAGAATGCAGGAAAAGGATAGCCTTTTGGTTATCCTTTTCTCTTTTATAGCTATTCAATGGCTATTTCTTTGGCCAATCCCATTGCATTAAAACGAATGGCTAATCGTAATGCACCTTCTTGCGGGCTCGTACATGCTGCCCCAGCCTCCAGATAATACTGATAGAATTTCTGATTGCGTTTGTACAACTCGTTCCGATCAGGCCTGCCAAGTAATTTGATTATTTGAGCCTCATCCAATGCCAATAACTTCTCTTTTTGAGTTTTGATTTCCTCGATATGCTGCGAACGATAGGTGCCGCAGCCATTCTTGTCGTTTTTCCAGTCGGTCAGATTGAGGTTTTCTAATTCAGGAAGTGACTTACCACAAGCAAACGTTGCAGCAAGGATTAAAACACTAAACCACCTGCGCATAGCTAATCTTCAGTTGCTTGTTAATCAGACTAAACCAGAATCCTGATATGACGAAATACAATCCTGCAACGCCATAAAAGTAGTTTGGTAAACTGTAGAGGGATATAGCTCCAACAAGTAGTAAGGGATACAAAGCGATCCTGATCCATTCAACATACCTCACCCATGGTCTGTTTTCAAAAAGCACCCCGCAGTTAACAACAACTATTGTAATCAATAGCGCAATAATTGATTTTTCAGCTAAGCTGAACCGTTCAGTACCG
>DASTYM010000073.1:0-16828 GCA_035764995.1 Cyclobacteriaceae bacterium
ATTTAAAACTTCATAATATTTTAATGACTATTTACTTTGCTGTCATCGCGGACGTAAGGTGTAGGGATGTGAGCGAGATCCGCGATCTTTTTGCAAGTTCATTTAATCCACCCGGAAGATCGCGGGTCGCGCGCAAATCCCACACGCATGCTGCCCGCGATGACATGAGTCAACGTGAGCCAGATAGCTACAAATAGATCAATGATTTAAAACTTCATAATATTTTAATGACTATTTACTTTGCTGTCATCGCGGACGGAAGGTGTAGGGATGTGAGATCCGCGATCTTTTTGCAAGTTCATATAATCCACCCGGAAGATCGCGGGTCGCGCGCAAATACCGCACGCATGCAGCCCGCGATGACATGAGTCAACATGGCTTCATCTCAATGAAAAAGCTTGTAGCGTACAGCTACTACTCCGGGAAAAAAATGAAAGCATGGGCATTTCTGGCAAAGTGACCCCTCCAAAACGAATCAGATCAAAAAACACCATACTAACTCCAGATTCAAAACAATTTCTTGAATCCTAATTTCCCCGGACAGTAGTAGCCGTAAGCCTCAAGTTTTTGTGAACTGCCAGATATTTCGGTACAACGAAGAGCTTGCAACTTGAGGCTTGAAGCTTATGGGTTTTCGAGGATGCCCTTAAAAAACTCCGTCCCAAGCGACTGAAGTTTTTTCCGATCATGCCCTGCCCCATCAACGAGCAAGAACGTAACATGTGCGTTTGCTTTTTTGTACAACAATTGAGCCTGCGGCCATCGGGTAAGCGGGTCACTTCCAAATAGTGAATCTACTTTGGCAGATGCATCTTTATCCCATCCATCACTGAAGTCAAGCGAGTCATTATCATCGGCTGATCCCATGTAAATAAGTTGCGGGATGTTTACGTAGGCCGCGCTGTCGAAAGGTTTTCCGGTTAAAATTTCCAAGTCGCTAATACCGGCCGGATAGGGCAACATCTCATTTTGATAACTTCTTACGGGTGCGATGGGCCAGCCTCCTGGTGAACCAGCAGCAACCGCCAACACGCGATCAGGGTGCAACATGACAAACCGGTTAGCAAACATGCCGCTGGCAGAAAATCCCTGGAGCAAAAATTTTTCCTTCGAATCGATTCCTCCTTCTTTCAACTTCGATCTGGCCTCATCAATCATGGCGAGCAATTGAAGGTCAATGCGCGAAAGGTCTTCACGTTTCGTTGTGAGTACATCACGATCAAGGGCGTGTGTATAAATCTTCCAATCGGTCGAAGGTCTGATAAAAGCTGGAACAATCAGCACCACATTCAATTCGTCAGCAATTTTTTTCCTTTCCAGGCCCATCCACCATGCATCCTTTTGATGAACAGTAACATCATCGGATGTGGTGCCGGAATTATTGGGTTGGATCAAAAATGTAACGGCCTCTCCTTTCTCAGCAATTCTTTTAGCACCTGGTGAAACATAAACATAGAAATCTGCATGATAACCCTTTTCAGGATCTGCAGTAAAATGTTGGACAGTAACAGCGTAAGGGCCGAGGAAAACACCTGCCGCTAGTAGCGCGATAATAAGAATCGCGGTGGCGATGTAAATGATTTTCTTGAGCATGAGTTTTTTTAATTAACGTGCCAGTGTTGACAAACTCGATGCCAGTGAAGAAAGAGCTTAATTACAATTAAATCAGTTAATCCTAAATCATGCACTGTTCAATTTTGTACATAGGGAGGTCGGTGGTGAACATAAGTGATCAAGTTGTGTGCGCAAGTCAGTCACCAGTCACCGGTTGCAGTTAGTTGCCGGTGACTGGAGACTGAGAACTGAATCATTAATGCACCACCCCGGCATAATGTCCTGTTATAAACTTCTCGATAGTTTCAGTATAGGCTTCCAGCTCCATTTCGTCTAAATCAATCATTACATCCGAGTTGTTTTGCATTTGCACTTTTACTTTGTGGAGCACATTTTCCTCGTCTCTAATCATAACAATTTCTCGTATTTCACTGATGCGTAACACGCCTTCCTTTTCATTGTTTTTATACTCGATCGTGTCGTTAGTGAGTTTCAGGAAGTCGTTATAGTTTTTAATGCCTGAAGCCAGTTTACCCGCCACCGGTGCAACCAGGCAGAGGGCCGCCCAAATAAAAAACGGAAGCGGAGAAATTGCATAATTGAAAAACAAAAAAGCAACGATCAAAGGTATTGCACAATAGATGGCAATCTGGGTTTGCAATTTGGTGGAGTGATTTTTGAACAGAATTTCGTGTTCTGTCGGCTTAAAACGTACCGGAAACAAAAATTCTTCCCACAAAATCAGCACCATAAAAACGACCGCCAGTCCCGCCAGCATCATTCCTATAATCTTACTGCTTCCGGCCATGATCTCTCCCCATTTCACATCAAAAATTTCAAATGACAGGAAGCTTGCGAGAACGAAAACAAGTAAAAGAAGCCCTATACTGAATTCTTTGGGGTACGTGTGTCGAATGATCTTGGCCATGAGCTGTGTGCAATTTTAACGGTGCGAGTATACGACTACTTCAGTCAATAGACAATAGGTCTCCGGTCACCAGTCTCAGGTAACCGGTGACTCGTGACCGGAGACGGGAAGCTTCATCCAAAAAAAAAAGCCTCTCTGACAAAGTCAGGGAGGCCCCAGTTTTTTTAACCAGGCAGGCTTTAGCCTTTGCTAACGTTAGCACCTACTACCTTGGCAAGGTCAAACATTGAAATTTGATCTTTACCGCCAAAGAGCACTTTCAATTTAGCATCTGCATTGATCATACGCTTGTTAACCTGATCTTGGAGGTTGTTTGCACGGATGTAATTCCAGATCTGCTTAATGATTTCGGTACGTGGCATTGGGTTATTGCCAACGACTGCTGCCAACGCTGCACTTGGAGCAAGCGCTGTCATGAATGCAGGGTTTGGTTTGCGTTTCGCTTTAGCAACGGGCTTCGCAGCCACAGCTTTTTTAGCAACCGGCTTTGCAGCTGGCTTTTTTGCAACCGCCTTTTTAGCAACAGACTTTTTCGCAACTTTCTTAGCTGCTTTTTTAGGGGCTGGTTTACTTTTCTTTTTTGGAGCTTTCTTCGCCATGATGACTATAGAATTTAGTGGGTTATAATTAGTGGGTGCAAATATACACTACGAGATTAATAAAATGCACTTTTCTCCCGGGTATAGGTAAGAGTGAGCCGATGCATGGCTCGCGTGCAGCCGATATAGAGCATGTGTTTATCAATGGGGGTGTGATAATTTTCGGCCGTTGCGAAGGGTATAATGACCTCATCAAACTCAAGCCCTTTGGCCAAATGGGCATTTACAACTAAAATTCCATCGGAAAATGAGGTACTGTCCGGGCTTAAAAGGTGCACCTTCGGACCTTTAATTCTCTCATATAAATTGTTGGCCTGCTGCTGGGTTTTACAAATGATACCCATAGACTGGCTACCCGATTTTTCAAAAGTCTTGATCATTTTCCTTATCGCCTCTATCTCGCCAGCATGCGAATCAAATCCCAGCTCCTGTGGTTTTTCTCCGTGCCTTTCTAAGGGTACCAGGTTTGGATTTGGCTTAAGATGCAAACCGAATTGGACTATCTCCCAGGTTGACCGATAACTTCTAAACAACTTTACCACCTCTCCCTGCGGAAACACTTCTTCAATTCCTTCTAATGAGGAGGCACTGTATGGATTCACAGACTGATTGATATCGCCTAAAATTGTTTTCCTGCATTTAAAAATTCGCGACAACACTGCGTATTGAATGGGCGTATAGTCCTGCATCTCATCCACCAGTAAATGTTTGATGTGGTCGTGTGACTGCGTACCCTCCAATCGGATCTTGCAATAAATTAAAGGAAAAACATCAGCATACTCCAAACGACCGCTTGATGAGATGCGCAGCATGTCCTGCCTGCCTATCCACGCATAAAAACTTTTGTATACCTCAAGCGGGGTTCGAATATTAAACACACGCGGTACAATTTCTTTGATGCGATTGATCTCTCCTCCTGTGAGCTTTCGGTTGGCTTCTTTTCGCACAAACTGCAACACCTCCTGCACAACTTCCGGTATTCGTTTGTGCATAGGCATGCGTTGCCGCGATTTGAATTTTTCAACCATGTAGGGAATCGGCACAACAATTCCAGCCACCCTCAATTCAACCTGGGCTGCAGTACTATTTTCCAAATAAACAAAATAGCGATTGAGATGTTTCACAAAGTCAAACGTTGATTTGAACTTAACACGTTCAATAAATTCAGGATGCGGCCGGTCCAGCAGTAATGCTACCTGTTGAAAGAATGTTTGAAAGCTGAATTTCTTTTCGAGAAGATCAGTGGCGAGCTCTTCCATGCTCGTTTCCGGAATTTGCTCCTCTCCCAGCTCAGGCAAAACGTTACTGATGTAATCGGCAAACACTTTATTGGGTGACAGGATTAGGATGTCCTTAGACTTAATCGTATCGCGAAAGCGATAGAGCATGAAAGCAATTCGATGAAGCGCGATTGACGTCTTTCCGGATCCTGCCACACCCTGAATAATCATAACGGCAGCACTCTCATTTCGGATCACCTGGTTCTGGTCGCGTTGAATCGTAGCGGCAATGTTTTTCATCTTATCGTCAGATGACTTACTGAGTTCCCGTTGCAGCACTTCATCATGAATACTGATGGAGCTTTCAATCATAAACTCCATCGCGCCATCGCGAATTTTGTATTGCCGCTTATGATTGATGGTACCACTGACCTTTCCTGAAGGAGTATCGTAAAATGCTTCGCCTAATTCAAAATCATAAAACATTGCAGAGATGGGAGCTCGCCAATCGTAGATCGGATATTCTTTTCCATCCGTAAAATTGGTCAGACCAACATATACCGGTGTGCCCTTTTCATCATTGCCTGATTGAAAATCAATCCGACCAAAATAGGGGGCTGCGGCCAGCTTGATAAGCTTGTTTCTGCGCTCAACGGTTTCTTCACCAGAGAATGCCATTCGGTTAATGGATTGCCAGGCCGCTACCAGGTCAGCTTCATCCAATCCCGATTGATGTTCATGGAGGTAGGCTTTCGTTTGGCGGAGTTCATCCGAAAAGTCACGCACGCGGCCAATTGTTCGCTGTACAGCAAAAGAGATCCGCTCTTTGATTTCTGCCAGGTAATTGCGCTCGTCTTGTTCTGTCTGGTTGACCATTCGTTGCTGATTGGGACCGCGAAGATAAATGACCGCGCAGCAGTTTTTATACAGCCTGCAGAAAAAATTCAACAGTATTCCAATCAGCGATAATTCTCAGTCTACTCCCACTGCTGGAATAATTTTTGCTGAGATATTGGTGAATGAAAACCATACTTGAAGACTCTGCTACAGTGAGTGTTCGTTACATCGTCAATGATGTGGATACTTGTGTTAAGTTTTACACGAAAGTGCTTGGCTTTGAGGTGGAGATGCACTCCCCTAATGGTTTTGCGATGTTGTCTAAGGGCAACCTTCACCTTCTGTTGAATAAGCCAGGAGCGGGGGGTGCCGGACAATCGATGCCTGATGGTATAGCGCCTTCGCCTGGTGGCGGATGGGGCCGGTTTCAACTGGAAGTTGATGATCTTGAGTCAATGGTTGATCACCTGAAAAGGAAGGATGTGAAATTCAGAAATGACATTGTTTCTGCACCCGCTGGCAAACAAATTTTATTGATCGATCCTGCCGGAAACTTCATTGAATTGTTCGAGCCCACCAAAGTTAAATGAATTTGATTCGGCATTGAAGAAATCGTTTACTCATCCTCCCCGCACCCTTCATTTCCCTAAAGGATCCATCACACTCGGGGGATATTCTCGCCAGATTCTTCCTCCCCGCACCCTTCATATCCCTAAAGGGTCAACGCTCGAACAAAATAACCAGCTCGAGCAAAATTTGAACAACAAAATAAGACTTATGCGTTGGCGGTTCTCCATTTAGGGAGCCAGAGGGTTGCGCTGAGAGTGGTGAGAAATATCATAACAAAGTCAAATCTCAATTTGCTAACTTTCACGATGCTCATTCGTGCAGAAACCCTTCAACACTGGATCAATCACTTTTATGGTTATGGTTCCTGGAACGCACCGTTCTGGTTTGTTGGCTATGAAGAATCGGGTGGTGATCTGCCGGAAGAGGTAGCGGAGAAACTGAATTATTTCTACAAGGTTCACGCGCCCGTCACAGAACCAACACTTTGTGATATCCGTGAATTGTACCGCGAAGTGGTTTTTCGGATTGAAGGGCCGCGCGCTAAGAAGTTCGCCAATTTTCACGATCATCGATTCGGGCCCGATGCCGTGCTGCATGGTTTCTGGAAAAATCTCATTGCCTTTAAGCATAGCTTTCAAAACAAAAAACTTCCTGATCCACTCACCTATCAGCAGGAAAAATTTGCATCGTCTTCCTCGCAGGAGGCACTCATTCAACTTTATCCGTTGCCGGCACACAGTCATGCATGGTACTACGGGTGGCTTGATCTTCCGCAATTTCCTTTTCTAAAAAGCCGTGCATCGTATCAGCAACACGTTTATCAGCAGCGTGTCTCAGGCATATTCAATCAAATGAAGAGTCACAAACCTGAACTTGTCCTGATGTTTGGTATGGATAACATTATTAACCTGAAATCTTCTGCGCTGGAGTTCTTTCCTTCCGCTAAGTTTAAAACAATGAAAGCGGTGAAACAGGTTACACCTCAATACCATGTGGCCAATTGCGGTGGAACTATTCTGTTAATTACAACACAAATTCCGGGGCTTCATCATAATCGGCCAGGAACGGGTTTTGATTGGGAGCAGTTTGGGAAATCGGTAAGAAGCTCTGTGTAGTGAAAAATTAACCGCAGAGACAGACGCAGAGGCGCTAAGAACATTACCCGATTACATTACACAACTCAATCATTCTATTTTACCGCAGAGACGCAGAGGCGCTAAGATTGAATGGCACTGCATCTCTGCGTCTTGGCGTCTTTGCGGTTAATCATTTATGCGTTATTAATTTTCACCACAGAGCTGTGGACGCAAAGTTTACGGAGGGCATTTTTCATGATACAGGAAGTGCTTCAGGAATGAAGGAGGGTAAAAACAAAACAGGATAATGATTTCTTCATTATCCTGTTTATTTATTGGAGATTCACCTTAAATAAATCTGTTAATCAAATTCTCAAGATACTCCTGCCGGCCGCTGATTTTAGCCGGCTCTCCATTCTTCAAGGCCAGTGAGTGCAAGGCATCGAGTTTCAATTTACCTTGTTCGAACTGCTTACCATTGCCTGAATCAAAAGATGAGTATCTTGTTTTACGAATTTTATTGTATTCGCCATCATCAAGAATAGCTTGTGCTGCCAATAAAGCTCTGGCAAAACAATCCATACCGCCAATGTGCGCATAGAAAAGATCAACAAGGTCAGTCGAATTTCTTCTTGTCTTCGCATCAAAGTTGATACCACCGGTTTTAAGGCCACCGGCTTCCTGAACAACCAACATCGCTTCAATCAGTTCATAAATATTATTCGGGAACTGATCTGTATCCCAGCCATTCTGGTAGTCACCGCGGTTGGCATCCATGCTGCCCAACAATCCTGCATCCGCAGACACCTGAAGTTCATGTTGGAAGGTATGATGCGCCAGTGTGGCGTGATTCACTTCAATGTTTAGTTTGAAATCGTCCATCAGGTTATGCTCACGTAAAAATGCAATCACTGTAGCAGCATCGAAATCGTACTGATGTTTCGAAGGCTCCATGGGTTTAGGCTCGATGAGGAACGTTCCCTTGAATCCATTCTTGCGTCCGTAATCGCGGGCCATGGTTAAAAATTGTGCGAGGTGCTCCTGCTCACGTTTCATGTTCGTATTGAGGAGAGAAATGTAACCCTCTCTTCCACCCCAGAAAACATAATTTGAACCACCGAGTTCAACGGTTGCATCGATAGCATTCTTCACCTGTGCACCTGCGTGACACACCACCTTAAAATCAGGGTTGGTCGAAGCGCCATTCATGTAGCGGGGATTTGAAAACAGGTTGGCAGTTCCCCACAGTAATTTGATACCCGAAGATTTTTGTTTTTTACCAGCGTAGTCTACAATTTTTTGAAGACGCTTTTCCGATTCCTGAAGTGTGGAGGCCTCGTCAACGAGATCATAGTCGTGAAAACAATAAAAAGGAATATCCAGTTTTGTTATAAACTCAAATGCAGCATCCATTTTATCGTATGCCCGTTGCATGGGATCAGCGCTCTGCAACCATGGGAAATCTTTCGTTGGAGCCCCGAATGGATCGCCACCTGTTCCACAGAAGGTATGCCAGTATGCCACCGCAAAACGGAGATGCTCCTGCATTGTTTTCTTACCAACCTTCCGCTTGGCGTCATAAAATTTAAATGCCAACGGATTGTCTGACTCCCGTCCTTCAAAAGGAATACGAGGAATGTTTTTAAAATACTCACTTTTCATTGTTACGCTGTTTGATATGTATGTTCTAACTGTTTTTCTAAAATTGCTTTCCATCTTCCGTAAGCATCCTGGTAAGCACCGTTCAATTGTTTGGAAGGCTCATATTTCCGGATGCACGCTAAATTTCCAAAGGCTTCTTCTGCCGAGGCGTAATGGCCAATGCCAACACCGGCACCACGCGCTGCTCCCTGTGCGCCATCCGTATTGTAAAGCGACAATTCTGTTCCAGTGATTTGCGCAAATGCTTCACAGAATACTTCGCTCAGGAACATGTTTGCATTTCCTGCCCTGATTACATCAGATTTAATCCCCAGTTGATTTAAAACATCAAATCCGTAGCCAAGGGCGAATACAATTCCTTCTTGAACTGCACGGCACAAATGTGGTGTTTTATGGCGAGTTAAGTCTAAACCATTAAAGCTTGACCCGATGTTCAAATTTCGCAACACCCGCTCGGCTCCATTTCCAAAGGGAAGCACACTTAAGTTTTCAGATCCAACCGGCACAGATGCAGCCAGTTGGTTCATCTCTTCATAGGAGATTGGATGTTTATCTGCACCAATACTTCTTCGAAGCCAACTATTCATGATACCAGTTCCATTAATACAGAGCAACACACCCAGGCGCTGTTCTTCTTGTTTGTGGTTAACGTGAACAAATGTATTGACGCGTGAAAGCTTGTCGCTCACTGGCTTGTCTACAATGCCATAAATTACACCTGATGTACCTGCCGTTGCAGCAATTTCACCAGGCTTCAATGTGCGCAAAGAGAATGCATTATTAGGTTGATCTCCTGCCCGATAACTCACTGGTATACCTGATGTTAAACTCAATTGGTCAGCTGCCATAGAGGTTAGCTTACCCTGATTTGAAAACGTGGGAACAATGGATGCAACTACACCGGTAGATATTCCATAGAAATCAAATAATCTTTCAGGCAGGGTCTGCTTTTCATAATCCCACATAATACCTTCTGAGAGTCCTGAAATCGTAGTAGTGATTTCGCCTGTCATGCGCATGGCCAGGTAATCGCCTGGAAGCATTGCTTTATGTACTTTCTGATAAACTTCGGGTTCGTGATCTCGAACCCACTTCAATTTAGACGCGGTAAAGTTTGCCGGTGAATTCAAGAGCCGCTTCATGCAGTATAATTCACCTAACTGGTTATAAGCATCTTCCCCAATTTTAACAGCCCTGCTATCGCACCAGATAATGGCTGGCCTGAGAACGTTTTGATCCTTATCGACCAAGACCAGTCCGTGCATTTGGTACGAGATTCCAATCGCGAGGATTGATTCAGGCTTTACCAAAGTTGAGCTTAATACTTTCTTCGTTGCCAGCGTAGCATGCTTCCACCACGTTTCAGGGTCTTGTTCGGCCCAGCCTGGTTTGGGACTGGATATTTCCAATTCAGTTTCCGGAGATGTGCAGGAACCAACGAGCTTTCCGGAGTCAGCCTCAATCAGTGAAACTTTTACAGATGAGCTTCCAATATCATAACCAAGCAGGTGAGCCTTCATGAAATAAGGTTAGTGCTTATAATTTATAGTCTATAATATATAGTGTATCAGCATTCCATCCAATCTGCCCCAATGTGGGCTAAATTTATAAATCGGTTGCATCTATTAATGCTTGAATTTCGATCAAAAATACGATTTCTATAAATAAATTTATGCAATCGGTTGCATAATTTAATTTATTCACTGACCTTGGTATACCCAGTAAAATTTTGCCTGGGCACCTGTATCCAAAATAAAATACTTCTACCAAACCAAAATTCAATTCTATGAAGAAAGTAATTCTACGATTGTTGGCCGGACCGGACCTAGCTTCCGGAGTTATCCGGTCTATTCTACTGTCGTGTTCTTTGGTTCTTCTGACTGCATCCCTACAGGCCCAGGTGCTCGTGAAGGGAAAAGTTACAGACGAGACCGGAACCGGAATGCCGGGCGTTAATATTATTGTGAAGGGAACTTCAACCGGTACCACAACTGATGCTCAGGGAGATTATTCGCTTGAAGCTCCCAATGAACAAAGTGTGTTTGTCTTTTCTTTTATCGGTTACGCCACACAGGAGATAACTGTGGGTGGCAGAACTACAATTGATGTATCATTGGTTTTAAGTGCTGAGCAGCTTTCAGAAGTTGTAGTAATCGGTTATGGCGAACAGCGACAGGAAGCTGTAACCGGCTCCGTAGTTTCCATGAAGGGAGAAGTGATGCGTGAAGTGCCTTCACCAAATATCGTTCAGGCGCTGCAAGGTCGCTTGGCTGGTGTGGACATGACACAAAACTCAACAAAGCCAGGGGCAACAATGCAAATTCGTATTCGTGGCACGCGTTCACTGAATGCTACGAATGACCCACTGGTTGTTCTCGATGGAATTCCATTTGCCGGTTCACTTGGTGACATCAATCCTACCAGTATCAAAAGTGTTGATATTCTCAAGGATGCTTCTTCAACTGCCATCTACGGTTCACGCGGTGCTAATGGTGTTATCCTCGTAACAACGAACAAAGGCATTAAAGGACAGAAAGCACAGATCTCATACGATGGTTACTATGGTATAAAAAGTATCTTTGCAAAATATCCGATGATGGACGGAGCAAAATTTGAAGCACTCCGGGCTGAAGCAGGTGTTTACACAACACCGGGCCTTGATGAAGTAAGCGGTACGAATACCGACTGGCAAGATATGTTTTATGACAATGCAGCTGTAACAAGTCACGATATCGGTATTCTTGGCGGCACAGATAACGGAAGCTATAACGTTGGACTCGGTTATTACAAAGATGTAGCTGTAATCCCTGGTCAGGATTATACCCGAATGTCTCTCAGAGCATCCCTTGATCAGGCTGTTGGAAATAATATTCGCATCGGTTTCACCACCAATACCAACTACTCGATTTCAAATGGCAGCAACCTGTCGATGTACGATGTACTCAGTGCATCTCCCATCGTAGATCCGTATAACGCAGATGGCACGCTCAAGAGAACAATCAGAATGCCACTGGATGAACAATGGACGCGCACACGGTCAACAATTGAAGCCCTGGATGATGGCTGGATTGACCAGACAAAAAATTTAGGTTCTTACAATTCACTTTACGGAGAGGTTCAAATTCCTGGTGTTGAAGGATTGAGTTATCGTCTTAATCTTGGATTAAACTACCGCCAGACTACCGGTGGACAGTATACGGGAGAAGGCGTATTTGCCATCAACCCAACGACTGTATCAACTGCATCAATTACCAACTCATTAACAACCAGCTGGACGGTTGAAAACTTATTGACGTATGATCGCACATTTGCTGATAAGCATAATATCAACCTGCTTGGATTGTTTTCCGCACAGGAAGATCAATACAACAAGTCAAACGTAACAGCAAAAGATATTCCTGCAGATGCATTTCAGTTCTACAACTTAGGAAGAGCCAATCAACAACCTGTTGTTGACCCAAATCAACAAGACTATTACCAGAGTGGCCTGATGTCTGCCATGTTCCGTGCGATGTATTCGTATGACGACAAGTATATGCTGACCGCCAGCTATCGTTTTGATGGTTCATCAAGATTGGCTGAAGGTCATAAGTGGGTTGATTATCCTGCGGTATCTGCGGGATGGAATATTCACAGAGAATCTTTCATGAATAGTGTGAGTGTGATCGATCGTTTGAAACTGCGCGTGGGTTATGGATTAACATCTAACCAGGCTATTAATCCTTACTCTACACTGGGTTTACTCAATACGCTACCCTATAACTTCGGTGCTGCCACATTTGCTACTGGTTATTATGTAACCGAATTGCCAAGTCCTGATTTGGGATGGGAATATTCTGCAACGATGAACTATGCTTTAGAATTTGGATTGCTCGAGAATCGCCTCTCGGGTACAGTGGAGTATTATCAAACAAAGACCAGTGACTTATTATTTAGAGTAGGCCTGCCTCAAACCTCCGGTGTTAGCAATTACATGGCCAATATTGGCGAATCTGAAAACAAGGGAGTTGAACTTACCTTAAATGGTGTTATCCTGGATAAGCCTGATGGCCTTACCTGGGAAATAGGTTTTAACTTGTACGCGAACCGCAATGAACTAACCAGTCTTGCATCCGGACAATTAAGAGATGAAGCTAACTGGTGGTTTGTAGGTCATCCCATCGATGTAATTTATGACTACAAAGCTGTGGGTATCTGGCAGGAAGATGATGCCAATCGCTCGCTCTATGAACCAGGCCCTGCAACTGGTGTAGGTGGTACACTTGGTATGATCAAGGTAAAATATACCGGTACTTTTAACCCAGACGGCACTCCAACCAGAATCATTGGTCCGGCTGACAGACAAATCATGAGCATGCAGCCTAACTTCCAGGGTGGTTTCAATACCCGTCTTGCTTACAAAGGCTTTGACCTCAGCATTGTTGGATTATTTAAAAATGGCGGATTGCTGATTGCCACTCCTTACGGTTCAAATGGCTATTTGAATATTTTAAGTGGACGCAGAGGCAATGTTGATGTTGACTACTGGACACCAACAAACACAGGTGCCAGGTATCCGAGACCCGGTGCAATTGGAGGAGATCAACCGAAGTATCTTAACTCTCTCTCCTACTTTGATGCATCCTTCCTGAAAGTAAGAACCATTACCATTGGTTATAATTTCGACCAGAGCAACTGGTTTAAAGTTAAAGGGATATCCAGACTACGGGCTTACGCAACGGTGCAGAATCCGTTTGTTATGTTCTCACCTTATCACAAGGAATCTGGAATGGATCCTGAAACAAATGCATATGCCAACGATAACCAGGCTTCAGCTGTAGTCTTTGGACAAAATGACGAAAGAAAGCGTCTGTTGACAACCGGTTTGAACACGCCTTCAACACGAAATTTCATTTTTGGTCTCAACCTTACTTTTTAAAAAAAGAACATTATGAAACGACTTAATATTAAAATAGCAGCAACAGTCTTATTGACCTTGTTCTTTGTGGGCTGTGATGACATTCTGAACGAGACCCCTCGTAGTAAGTTTACACCAGAATATTTCAAAACAGAGAAAGGTGTTTCGGGAGGTATTACTTCCCTGTATGCGGCTCTTCGGAATATTTATGGGAATGGATTCTATTATTCCGGCATGCAAGCCGGTACAGATGAAAGCACCTGGGGTGCAGTCAATGGCACGGATTCGAAGTATGCCGACTTTTCAGGTGTAGGTGCCTTAACGTCACAGAATAATCCGTTCGCTGCAATCTGGGGAGTGTTCCCGTTCATCAACACCGCGAGTGGTATTATTGAAAATGCCGTAGCAGTAGGAACAATTTCTCCCGCCTTGATTGCCGAAGCTAGATTTTTCCGTGCGTTTGATTACTTCCTGTTGGTGCAAACGTTTGGCGGAGTACCGCTTGATCTGGGGGCTGGAGAATTGAAATTTAATACTTCACCTGTGCGTACTTCTGTTCGCAACACCGTTCCGGAAGTCTATACGAAAGCTATCTTCCCTGATCTGGAACAAGCCGTAGCGGATTTACCTGCTAAATCACGATTAACCGGAACAGTTAATAAAACTGTGGCTCGTCTCTACTTAGCAAAGGCTTACCTGACCTATGCATGGTGGTTGGAAAATCCGGCAGGCATCCCAACGTATCCGGACGCTCCCCGTACCGATCCTGCAGGACACAATGCAGCCTATTATTATCAGCAGGCTTATGATGTAGCCACAACAGCTATCAACGATCATGATGCATCTATCGGACTTGAAGCTTACTTCTACGATGTAAACGCAGGGGCCAATGATCGCAATAAAGAGATGTTGCTTTACGCAGATCATACACAGAATAATGATCTTTATAATGGATCACCTGTAAATGAATTTGGTCCTGCTTCCTCTCCTGGAAGTTTCGCTCATTGGTATGCCAACTCGAATTATACAGAAGTCAGAAGCAGTACGACTGCAGGTGGTGCCTATACCACAAGCTCGGTTCAACGCGAAGCAACGCAGCCACATGGCCGTCCATTTACCGGAGTTGCGCCAATCCATGAAGCAATCATGAACACTTTTGCTGATAAGACCAATGACTCACGCTACGATGGTACATTCGCTACTGTATATCGGGGAAATTGGAAAAGAGGTGGAGTTACAAATGATATATTATACAACGCCAATAGCCTGCCGGTTGTCATGGGCGATGCAATTCTTACATTCCTTGATTCAGATCCTGGTACCGTTACGTATCCTGGAGGTACAGCGGCAGGACCAAGCGGTGTTGGCGGTGGTATACTTCCAGGTCGGGCTGATTGGGTAATACCACCAAGTGGTATTAGCAGAATATACTTTCCTGGTCTCTGGAAAATCGGTCCATATCGGACGGACAATGGAAATACACTCGGACAGCCAAGTGCTCGTTTAACCCGCCCCTTCCCTGTTGCCAAGTATTCTGAATTATACCTTATCGCGGCTGAAGCTGCTGTAAAAGGCGCTACTACACTGGGTGGTCAAAGTGCAAGAGAATTAGTGAATGTACTTCGTGCGCGTGCTGGAAAATGGCGCTTTAACAATAACGGCAATGTTGCTTTTTCAGCCGACAACAGTGCTGCCATGACGGCTGCAACGCCTGTAACGATAACCATCGACTATATTCTCGATGAGCGTTCACGTGAGTTTTATGGTGAAGGTGTCCGGTGGTTTGATTTGGTACGCACGCAAACATGGCAAACCCGTGCTGCTTCATTCACCATTAGCGGAACAGCTAAAGGAGATCACACTCCTGTAACCGTTAACCGTACTATTCCTAATTCAGCTTTCCTCCGTCCTATCCCTCAAAGTCAGTTGGATGGTATGGAAATGACAGCCGAGCAAAAGGCAGCTTATCAAAACCCGGGATATTAATAATGATTAGTTTTTAAATCTGTGTCTAGGTAGTTTAATGAGGGGAGCGTTTAGCTCTCCTCATTTATTTTCAAAGCGGTATACTATGTTGAATTGCACTAGTACATGAAGAAATGCTCATTAACTGAATTCAGATGCTTGGTTCTGTTTGCTCTCATGTTGCTTTCAGTCGCGATGGTGTGTGCACAAGCTTCTTCACAACAAGTACGAGAACGCATCTCAATCAATGAAGACTGGTATTTTTTTAAATACGATTCCATCACGAAAGCCGATAAGCTGATTTACGATGTACGTCCTGCAATCAATAATCTTGTCGAAAATAAAATTGCCGATGCAAAGCCTACAGAGGCAGCGAAAGTTGAAACAGAAGGTGGTGCATTAAAAGCATGGATATTACCTTCAGGAAATCGCTTTATAAAAGACCCAAACAATAAACATGCACGACCAGCGGGAAATCCAGGAAGTGATTTTCCTTTTGTTCAACAAAATTTCAATGACGCAGCGTGGCAGAAAGTAAATCTGCCTCATGATTGGGCTATCAACGGGCCATTCATGGCGGGACCAAACCCGGAAGTTGGCGGAGGAATGGGGCGCCTTCCCAGCAATGGTGTTGCCTGGTATCGAAAAAATTTAGACATCCCTCCTTCTGATACAGGCAAGTCCATTTTTCTGGATATAGATGGAGCCATGTCATACGCAATGGTTTGGTTAAATGGAAACCTTGTTGGCGGCTGGCCATATGGCTACAACTCCTGGCGACTTGATCTTACACCCTACATCATTCCGGGAAGCGAAAATCAGTTAGCAATTCGATTAGACAATCCGAATTATTCTGCCCGCTGGTATCCCGGTGGCGGCATCTATCGAAATGTTTGGCTGACGAAAACAAATCCTGTTCACGTAAGCCAGTATGGAACATTTATAACAACAGAAAATGTATCAACTTCATCGGCCAACGTTAAAATAGAAGTAAGTATTGATAATGACACGCAGGAAACTGCAACAGTTACTGTACTTACACAAGTTTACAGCCTGGATAAAAAAGGGAATAGATCAGCCACAGCAGTAAAAACCTTCCCTTCCCAATCATCAACAATACCTGCCGGGAGTCATTCAATAATCCAGGGATCAATAACGCTCAAAAACCCAAAACTGTGGGGCCCCCCACCTACGCAACAACCGAATCTTTACGCTGCTGTTACAACGATAGTGAAGAATGGAAAAACAATCGATCATTATGAAACCAGATTTGGCATTCGCTCAATTGAGTTTAATGCTGATAAAGGATTTATCATTAACGGTGAACGAGTTCAGTTAAAAGGTGTGAACCAGCACCACGACCTGGGTGCATTGGGAGCAGCATTTAACACGCGCGCTGCAGAACGTCAATTAGAAATATTAAGAGAGATGGGATGTAACGCAATACGCATGTCGCACAACCCTCCTGCTCCCGAATTGCTGGAGTTAACTGATCGCATGGGATTTCTTGTCATTAATGA
>DASTYM010000074.1:0-5207 GCA_035764995.1 Cyclobacteriaceae bacterium
TCTTTCAAATCAACCTTCGCTTGTGTTTCCTTAATCCTCTTCGGATAAGGTTTCGTGTCCTTAAACTTCAGTGGATCAGCAGACTCCATGTTGGCATCCAACTCTGTGAACTCGTTATTATCAAACAGAATTTCGAAGTACTCTTTAGAGCCAATGCGTACATGGTATTCCTCTTCAGGAACTACATACGCATTGTTCTTTAATTCACGGGTATGAATAATTTTCCCACCGGGCGACTTAAACCAAAGGCCATCAGGCACTTCGCGTTTCGATTCGGTGGGAGTAAGAATTCCTTTATCAGTTCGGTTAAACCAAGACATCTCTTTGTTGTTAGTTATCAGTTAATCGTTAATAGTTGCCCGTTTACTGATAACGGATAACTGTTAACTGTTTACGCCAACGTAATTGAATCATCCAGATATACATCCTGGATTGCGTTCAAAATCTCAACTCCTTCTTTCATCGGGCGCTGGAATGCTTTCCTTCCGGAAATTAATCCCATGCCACCGGCACGCTTGTTAATAACTGCTGTACGTACTGCATCCACTAAATCGCTTGAGCCTTTTGATTCACCGCCTGAGTTGATCAAACCAGCACGGCCCATGTAGCAGTTTGCCACCTGGTATCGGCAAAGGTCAATCGGGTGATCAGAAGTCAGTTGTGTATAGATGCGTTCGTCAAGTTTACCGTAACTGCTACCACCGGTGTTCAATGCTTTGTAGCCTCCGTTGTTCTCAGCCAGTTTTTGCTTAATGATATCAGCCTGGATGGTTACTCCTAAATGGTTCGCCTGACCGGTTAAGTCTGCCGATACGTGGTAGTCTTTACCACCTGTTTTAAATGCATTGTTACGAGTGTAGCACCACAGAATGGTTGCCATACCCAATTGGTGAGCGCGCTCGAAAGCTTTTGCTACTTCCTGGATCTGACGAGTTGAATTGTCAGAACCGAAATAAATGGTTGCACCCACAGCAGCCGCTCCTAAATTCCAGGCATCGTCTACCGAGCCGAACATGATCTGGTCAGCCTTGTTAGGGTAGGTCAGAAGTTCGTTATGATTAATCTTTACAATGAAAGGAATTCTGTGCGCATACTTTCTTGACATCATCGCCAGAACACCGTAGGTAGTGGCTACTGCATTACAGCCACCGGCAATTGCCAGCTTCACAATATTTTCAGGATCGAAATACAATGGGTTCTTTGCAAAAGAAGCTCCGGCACTGTGCTCAATTCCCTGGTCGATTGGGAGGATAGACAAATAGCCTGTTCCGGCCAGTCTGCCTTTATCAAACATCAATTGCAGGTTTCTTAATACCTGGGGACTTCTGTTTGAGTTGATAAACACTTTTTCAACGAAATCGCCAGATGGAACGTGGATCTGGTTGGTTGAAATGGTTTTGCTTTTGTGATCGAGTAGGAATTTGGCGTCTTTGCCTAAAAGCTTTGCAATGTTGCGTTTTGCCATGGGTTAAATTTGAATGGAGGACAAAGTTATTAATTATTTGATCTTAGTCTACCCCCTAAATCCTGCCAAATAGGCTGAAAACGGGGATAATAAAAAAGCCCTCCCGATTTTCGGGAAGGCTTTCCTTTTTATGGTAGTGATTATACTTTCTCTTTAATACGAGCCGACTTACCCTGACGACCCTTCATATAGTACAATTTCGCTCTGCGAACACGTCCTTCTTTTACAACCTCGATTTTATCGATGCTGGGGGAAGAGGTAGGGAAAATTCTCTCTACGCCTACGCCATTCGAAATCTTGCGTACAGTGAAGGTCTCTCCATTTGAGCTTGAGCCCCTGCGTTGGATTACTACACCCTGGAACTGCTGGATTCTCTCCTTGTTACCCTCCTTTATCTTCACGTGAACGTTAACAGTGTCACCGGCTTTAAAAGCGGGTAATGCCTCGCGTACTTTTGTGTATTCCTGTTCAACAACTTTAATTAAATCGGCCATAAAACGTGTTATTTTCAAAAACGGACTGCAAAGGTATCAAAAGAAATTAGAATTCAGAATGTTGAATTGAGAATTTTAGCCTTAAGAAACCCTAAATCAGCCTTTTTTGAGCATTTCGGGCCGCTTTTTTCGGGTGCGATCCAAAGCTTGGTCATGGCGCCACTCATCAATCTTTGCCTCGTGGCCTGAAAGAAGGATTTCTGGCACTTGCCAGCCTTTGTACTCAGCAGGCCGTGTATAAACCGGTGGCGCAATCAGCCCGTCCTGGAAGGAATCGCTCAGAGCCGATGTTTCATCTGAAAGGACCCCAGGTAACAGCCGAATGACCCCATCAGACACCACAGCAGCGGCCAATTCTCCGCCCGAAAGCACGTAGTCACCAATGCTGATTTCGCGGGTAATCAGATGTTCGCGGACTCGTTCATCAACACCTTTATAATGACCACAGAGGAGGATCAGATTTTTCTTCAAACTAAGTTCGTTAGCAATCGCTTGTGAAAACTGCTGGCCATCCGGACTCATGTAAATCACTTCATCATATTGCCGTTTTGATTTTAATTCTGTCAGACAGCGATCGATCGGTTCAATCATCATTACCATTCCCGCGCCACCCCCGTAAGCATAATCGTCAACCGACTTGTGCTTATCAGTTGAGTAGTCGCGCAGGTCAATCACATTAACGGTTACCAGACCTTTTTTTATAGCTCGCTTTAAGATCGAATCCGAAAAAGGACTTTCTAACAGTTTGGGCAAACAGGTGATGATATCAATGTGCATGTAATTCTTATAAATATTTGCAAATTAACCAGACTCCTATTATAATTAGACTCTCCATCCCCGTTTATCTCCCCATCTCGAATTCTTTGAATGAATTAGTTACAATTATTGCTTGATAAAAGCGATGGGTAAATTTCCATTTTATAAGCAACACGACCAAATGGACTGCGGGCCAACGTGTTTGCGTATGGTTTCCAAATTTTACGGCAAATCATTTTCACTTCAATATTTACGCAATAAATCATTTTTAACCCGTGAAGGCGTTTCACTACTCGGAATAAGCCAGGGCGCTGAGGCCATTGGTTTGCGGACTATTGGAGTAAAAATTCCATTCTATAGACTGAAAGACGAGGCGCCACTCCCTGCTATTGTGCATTGGTATCAACGACACTTCGTAGTCGTTTATAAAATTGATACAAAGTCAGTTCATATTGCCGATCCTGCTAGGGGATTAATTTCTTACACCACGGAAGAGTTTAGAAAAGGATGGCTTTCTGCAAAAAATAACGGGCAAGAACTTGGAGTTGCGCTTTTGCTCGAACCTACACCGAAATTTTACGAACACGAAACCGAAGACGCTAGCAACAAGCGAAAAAGCATTGCCTACCTTTTTGGTTATCTGAAACTGCACAAGAAATTTATGGTGCAACTTGTTATTGGGTTGCTGGCAGGCAGTCTTATCCAACTGATATTTCCCTTTCTGACACAATCCATTGTTGATATCGGCATCCGCACCCAAAACATCAATTTTATTTACCTGGTGCTGGCCGGGCAAATGATGCTCTTCATTAGCAGGGCAAGTGTTGATTTTATCAGGAGGTGGATATTGCTGCACTTGAGTACCCGTATTAACATTTCCATTATCTCCGATTTCTTAGTAAAGCTGTTTAAACTGCCTATGTCATTTTTTGAAAGCAAAATGATAGGCGATATTCTTAAGCGCATTGATGATCATTCGCGCATTGAGCGGTTTATTAGTTCATCTTCACTCAATATTCTTTTCTCTTTTTTCAACCTTATCATTTTTGGTGCTGTGCTGGCCATTTACAATCTGCCCATAATGTTTGTTTTTTTCAGTATAAGTACCCTCTATGTCGGATTCGTACTGTTGTTTATGAAAAAACGGGGTGAGCTTGATTACAAACGATTCCAGCAGTTGGCCGATAACCAAAGCAGTTTGATCCAAACCGTACAGGGTATGAGCGAGATTAAGATGAACAACTGTGAAACGCAAAAACGTTGGGAGTGGGAGCGCATACAGGTTAAATTATTTAGGGTAAACATAGCCTCAACCAAGCTCCAGCAATACCAGGATGCCGGCAGTTTGTTTTTGAATGAATCCAAGAATATGATCATTACCGTAATGGCAGCCGTTACGGTGATCAACGGAGAAATGACCTTGGGCATGATGCTGGCAGTGCAATATATTATAGGGCAGTTGAACGCTCCGTTAAACGAGTTCATTGGTTTCACACGCGAATGGCAGGATGCCCTCATCAGTATGGAAAGGATCGGGGAAATTCATGAGGTTGAAAATGAAGAGGAGGAGATCGAAGGTAATTCTCAGGAAGTAAATGGGTTACCTGAAAGTAAAACTATCATCCTTGAAAACGTAACCTTTCATTATGAAGGCCCACAATCACCAAAAGTGTTGGACGGTATCGATCTGATTATCCCTGAAGGTAAAATAACGGCTATCGTAGGGGCAAGTGGAAGCGGAAAAACTACGCTGATGAAACTCTTGGTGAAGTTTTATAAACCAACGGCAGGAAAAATTACTATTGGAGGAGATGATATTAAACTCGTACATGGCAACCTTTGGCGAGGTCAATGCGGCACCGTAATGCAAGACGGTTATATCTTCTCTGATACTATTGTAAGGAACATTGCCCTTTCTGATGAAGAAATTGACCGCAAGAAACTGGTGCATGCTGTACAAGTAGCCAACATCAAAGTATTTATCGAATCTCTGCCATTGGGTTATAATACAAAGGTGGGGGCCAATGGCGTTGGATTAAGTCAGGGGCAGAAGCAACGCCTTCTGATTGCCCGTGCGGTATATAAAAACCCTCAACTCATTTTTTTTGATGAGGCCACCAGTGCCCTGGATGCCAACAACGAAAAAGTTATTATGGAAAACCTGAATGATTTTTTCAGGGGCAAGACGGTGTTAGTGATAGCCCACAGGTTAAGCACGGTAAAAAATGCGGATCAGATTGTTGTGCTCGATAGAGGAAAGATTGTAGAGGTAGGTACACACGAAGAACTAACCTTTAAAAAGGGATCCTATTTTGATTTAGTAAAAAACCAGTTAGAACTAGGGAATTAGTAAATCGTATTAAAAAAAATACAAAATAGATCTATGAGCCTCTTAAAATACATCGACCGACTAAAACGGATGGACGACCTTATCAGGAGGAGAGCCACAGGCGATGCACAACAATTTGCTAGTAAGATGCAAGTTTCAACAA